>VFKK01000098.1 GCA_009885605.1 Cyclobacteriaceae bacterium
ATTGGGTTTGCTAAAATCATTACTTTTTGGGACAAACTGATTTTCTTTACTTGCGATAAGTTTAATTCCCCTTCATGTTCTTCTATCTCTCCCAATTTCTGAGTTTTCTCGCCATGCCACTGACGATTATCAGCATTTTGATCGTGGTCGGTGCACTTTATGTCCGGAAGAAATGGGGTAAAATCAGCCTTTGGACAGGAATTCTATCGCTCTGGTTTTTCTCCAACCAGTTTATAGCCAATCAGGCGATGCTGGCATGGGAACATGATTTCAAAGCTTTTGATGAGATCAAAACGTATGAAATCGGAATTGTCCTGACCGGAGTTACCAACCTAAGCAAAACTGCCTACGACCGGACTTTCTTCCAAAAAGGCGCTGATCGGATCACTCACGCGCTCCAACTCTACCGAATGGGCAAAATCGAAAAGATCCTCATCACCGGCGGTCAGGGCCTGAATCCTACGAATCCGAATACAGAAGCCAAACTTCTAAAGGACTTTTTACTGATGACAGGAGTGCCGGAATCTGACGTGATGATAGAGGAATTCGCGAAAAATACTCGCGAAAACGCACTGTTCACGAAGGAGTTTTTGGAGAAAAATGGAATCGATACCAATCAGGAATTTCTGTTGATCACCTCAGCTTTTCACATGACCCGAGCCAAAGGTTGCTTTGACAAAGTGGGTCTGAAAACAGAGACTTTCCCGACCGACTATTACAGTCACGACACGAAATATGATCTTCCAGCTTTCATTTACCCCAATCCTTCCTCAATAGAGAATTGGCATAAACTCGCGAAAGAATGGATCGGGATTTTGGTTTATAAAATGGTTGGTTATGTTTAATTTCTAGTCAGACCAGCAAAGTTTTCCGGATTGAATCTTGGAGCTTTGACTCCACTTTTACGGCTTCAGCAAACTCATTCCAGCGCTTTACAGCAGATTTGACTACCTCGATCTTTTCCATTGGCTTTTTGATGTTCATTTGTCTTGCAACTTCCAGGAAATCTCCATCCGTAATCCCGTCTCTTTTTCCATTCACCATTAGTGACTGCGAACTCACCCAAAGACTCCCCGGACGGTACGCATGGCAAATATCATAGCCTGGTGATAGAGTCCATTTTCCGTTTTGATCCATCAGAAAAGCAAAATTCTTGGTATGATCATCACAGTTTCTGGCCAACACATTAAAAACCATTCTTAAGAACATTTGCTCTGCTTCCGGATAGGATAACCGGAGCATTCGCATGGTTTCAAAAACCTGCTCGTAGCCAAATGCACCCACTAGGTTGAAATCAAAGTGCCGAATCCCGCAAAAACTCTGCATATGTATTTTCTCTCCGGTTTCGGTACGGTCAAATCGTTTGGTCATGAAATGTGCGCGACCCTTTTCTTCCAGCAAGCGGCATTCACTCATCTGAATTCCGGCAGCCTCAGCCATTAAATAATAGGCCATCTCAACTCTCCCATAACCTGACGAAACACCCAGTTGAGTGTCCGTGACTCCGTCGAATTTGATCAGCCAATGCGAAAAGCCTGCAGGAGCTTTTACCTGACCACTTTTCACTTCTCCGGTCTTTGGGTTGTATGCAATCACAGCCTTTGCGCGTGCGCCACCTGCCGAAGTTCCGATTTTCAGAATATCTGCCAAAGCAGACTCTTCCTCTTTAGAAAGAACAGTTTGAAAATCCTCTTTGGAATTCAGAATCTTGTTCGCTATTCCCACCAGACTTTCGATCTCCAAAGAACTCGATTTTGCAGCCTCATCCCGTAGTGGTGGCTTTATTTCCAAAGCTCCAACTCCTCTTTTCCCAATGAAACAAAGGAGCTCCACAGGGTTCAGACTATCCGCAGGACGATCATTTTGAACCAGCCAAGCGTTGATCAGTTTGTTTCCGTATTTATCAGGCAGCATATCTGCCAGAAGCCCCGGCAAACCTTTGAACGTATCGAAGGCCTCACCTCTGCCTTTTCGGAGTTCGGGGAATGCATGAATCTTCCTCCCCTGTGACAGAGGCATAGTCATCGGTGCGATATTCCAACCCGTTCTGAGGAAGCCCGGATCAAACTCGAAACTTGCAAACTGCCGATTTTCGTCCCAAAGGATTGCTCCTGCCCGCTTATCCCAAAGCCATATTTCAGATGCAATTACCATGTAGTCGGTGGCTCTTCAGCCGCCATGTCGCTATTTCGAATACGTTGAGGATGCTTTTTATGAAGCTTGATGTATTCCAGAGGACTGATTTCCTGCTTCACTTCAAAAGTCTCCAAAACCTGTAGTTGATCCAGAACACGAAGCACTTGGATCATAGTAATCAGATTGACCTTTTCTCCCCTCTCCAATAAACTCAGAGTAGAGCGACTTATTCCGGCATCCTTTGCCAATTGATCCTGTGACCGCCGCTGATTGATGCGGTGATGCTTGATAAATTCTCCAATTTTTCGGAGAATTGCCAAATCATTTAAACTTCGGTAATCCATGTATGAAATATCATTCGTTACACACAAATATACTCATTAACGAATGAAATATGATTCATTTTACTAAATTTAATTTGAATGATTAATCATTCATTAAGTAGATATTTAATTATTAAGGAATGAAATATCATTCGTTAATAATTAAAAAAAACTAGTATAGTTCAAGTCGTAATAAGAAAAAGGATTGATTCTGGAATTTCTGATTTCAACTTTCTGACTTCAGACTTCAAAAAAGCCACTCCCTGCTCCAAATAAACTCATACTTCCAGCCTTTCTCTTCGAGCAAAATAGGATGAAAAGCGGTCGCAGCCTTCGCAGTCTGACTGTTAAAAAATCGCTGATCATCGGTGAGAATGGCAACTTTGTTTCCTTCGGAATCGACGCGAACAAGGTCCATCACTGAAGAAGGGATTTCTTTGGAAAAGGCAGAATCTGATTTCAAAAGTTGGTTTTTCAAACTCCAGTCAAGTTCGTATCCTCTCACTTTTGGCTCAGGGGCGGGAATTGAAGGGTTTTTACTTTGAACTTTCACAAAGCTTAAAAACTCCCGGAGCAAGACCAAACCGGTGTTTTGAAGTTGACCCGGACGGAAATCTTCCGGCTCGATGCTGCTGATCACATGCATTCTTTTTCGGGAACGGGTAATTGCAACGTTGAGTCGGTTCTCGGCACCTGATTTCCCAAGCAATCCAAAATTGGTAACCAGCTTTCCTTCCCGATTTGGCGCATAGCCAAGCGAAAGTATCACCTCATCAAACTCATCACCCTGGACATTTTCGATGTTCCTGACTTTGATGGATTCCTGCTGAATTCCTTCTTTCCAGAGTGTTTCACGGATAAGTTCCATCTGAAAATAATTGCCCGTCACGATTCCAATTGAACCATTAAGTGAATCTTTGAGAATAATTTTCACCTTTTCAACTACCGCATCTGCCTCAGTTTTATTCACCTGATTTTCCCAGATTCCCTCTACTTTTTCCCAGGTGAAAGCAGGTTTCCCTGCTTTGGCTGTCTCATAATCCGGTAAAGTCTCAAGTTGATTCTCGTAGAAATTCGAGTTGGAGAAATGAATCAATCCAGGGTCTGCAGACCTATAATGACCTTTTAATTGATGTTTTTCGAAGAAATGACCCGCCAATTCAAGAAGCGATTCTGCTTCATATTCCATTCCCTCTTCTTCCGATTCCCACTTCACCTGATAAAAATCCGAAGGCCGTAATTGCTTGGAATCTCCCGCGATCACAACTTGCTTTCCGCGAAGCATTGCAGGCAACCCACGCTCCACCTGACACTGGGAAGCCTCGTCAAAAATGATCAAATCAAAACTTTGAGCAATCGGAAATAAAGCCGAAACAGTCTCGGGAGAAGCCAGCCAACAGGGAAGCAATCGAAAAACATCGGCTCCCATTTCCTCTACCAGTTTACGAACGGACCAGCGCTGTCGCTTTTTGCTCACCTGATGCAAGAGTTCACGATAAGTAAGTCTATTGCCAAGCCTATTAAGTTCAAGATTTGAACCGACCTGCTCTCGCAATCTCAGCAAAGTCATAAACCTGGAAATCTTCCGCTTCTCGAGAATTGCAGTTTTGAGTTCAGTCAATTCGTTCTTCATCTTCAATCCTCCGGCTTCTGCAAGGACGGGATGAGTTCGCTCAATTTGAGCAATCCAGGTCAAATGCCAGCCATTACGGAAAGCAGAAAGTTGATCATCAACGCTTAAATCATCAAAATCAGATTCAAGCATTTTTGCCAATTCCATTTTCCGTTTCCCCCAATTTTCTTGAAAGGAATCAAAAGCCGCGAGTTCGGAGAAAGTCTGATTCAGGCTTAATTCATTTCTTAGATCAAGGCCTTTCAACCCCTTCCGCAAAATTTCAAGAATTTGATCAGAATTCAACCATTGCGTCCAGCCAAACGAGGAAGTTTCAAAATCCTTGAAAAGCACGGAAATTTCTTTGATCCGGGATTGGAAGACTGCTGAGTCCAAATCAGACCATTTCAACAACCCATGAATCTCCTGACTTTCCTCCCAGTTTCGAGCCCAATTCAGAATTGGCTTGATCTTTTCAAGCTGGGTTTTAAGTGAATCGGAAGAAAGAAGTTTGAGTGAGAAAGCAGGACTTGAAGGTAAGTTTTGGAATTCGTCGTGTAGCTTGATCAGGGTTTTAACTTCCCTATGGAGTTGAGAAAGGGATTGATAAGTGAACTTCAATCCATTGTTTGACAATGCTTCGAAAGTCAGAAGAAACTTACTCTTGTTCCATTTTGCCTGAATTTTACCTAAAAAAGATTTTGACTTTGGCAGCAAAATTTGAAGTTCAGATTCAAGTTTTCCAAGATCTTCAGGCTGATCAGAAATCTTTAGGGTCAAGTTTTGTAACTCTTGAATTGCCTTCCCAATCCATTTTTGAATCGAGTTTAGCTTTTTAATTTCTTTTGGTTGAAAAGCCAAAGAAATGCCCAAAACCTTATTTGAAAGCTGATTGAATGCGTTTTGAAGCTCGGTAAATTGAGGAGAAATGGTTTTTGAAATCAAAATTGACCAGAAGATTTCCAACAGGTTTTTAAATTCAAATTCATTCGAAATTGAATTTTTAAACACTTCAAGCTCTATTAAACTTTTGAGAATTCTTGAAAAATTTCCAGTGTCGATCCGGGCAAAGGAGATTCGTTTGTTCCAAAAGCTATTTCTGAATTTTCCCTGATAGGATTGGTAAATCCTGTACTCCTTCTCAAATTCCAA
>VFKK01000220.1 GCA_009885605.1 Cyclobacteriaceae bacterium
TAGTTTTGTCTTTTGTTCCAAACCGCAGCAACTGATAAGCCTGGTAAAAATTCTGAAGATTAAAATGCTCTTTCACGTTTTGCAAAAGAGCCTTATCTACAATTTCCTCTATTGCTATAAATCCGGAGGTATTCCCAAAATTTTTCTGATGAATGAGCTCTCTGATTTGTTCCAGCCCCTTTTCCCCCCGTGCATCTGTACTGAGAATAGGGACACCCAGCGCTTTGAAGATTTCGAAGCCTTTGATCTCGATATTTCTCTTTGTGGCAAGATCAGCCATGTTCAAGACGAGAGCAAGGTTCAGCCCCATGTCAATTAACTGTGTCGCCAAAAAAAGCCCTCTCGAAAGTTGGAGAGAATCTATGATCATAAGAACATAGTCTGGTTTCTCTTTTGTATTCAGTTTATTGAGAACTCGGTGGGCGATGATTTCATCTTCCGAATTAGGATAAAGACTGTAAGTTCCGGGTAAATCGACGATTTCGTAGGTATTCCCTTTGAAATTCATTATTCCGGTTTTTTTGTCCACCGTCACGCCAGGATAATTCCCGATTTTCTGATTCAAACCGGTGAGCTGGTTGAAAATCGTCGACTTTCCAACATTGGGATTTCCAATAATGGCTATTCTGGGAGTTTTTACTAATGGGTGAGTAGTGGACTCGGTCATGAAATTCAAAGTAATTGAATTTGTATCAAAGCAGCTTCGCTTTTTCGGAGCGCAAGTAAGGTGTCTTCCATTCGGAATGCCATTGGTCCGCCTCCCGGTGCTGTGTGATCGAGTGTAATTTTTTTGCCGGGCAGAAAGCCGAGTTCCATTAAATTGATTTTCAGAGGTGAGTCGGAAATTTCCCTGATGATAGCAGATCGGGAAAGCGGCATCTTTTCAGCAGTCATGAATATGGGGTGAAATCCATAGACAAAAGTAATATTATTTGGAATGAATCTAAAGAAAAATAAACAAGATTTTTATCAGGTTTTTCAATCAAAAAGGAGTCTTCAAATGTCTTCTTTTTGGATCTCAAAAATTTTATCTCAAAAACTTCCTCTGATCGAAAAGGTGAAATTTCTTCCGGGAGCTACGATTCCCGAACTATAAGGTCGGTATCGAATATCTCCGATGTTCTCCACTCCAGCCATTAACAGAATATGCGGGTCGAGTTGATAGCTGGTGTTAAAATTAAAAATCATCCAGGAAGGTGAATGTGGCCTGTCCAATTCATCTTTTGCATAGAGATGTGGTTTCCCTATTTCTTCCAAAGGCATTCTCCCAAATGAAACTTCACCGCTGTAATAAGATGTGAATTCAATCCTGAGTTTTTTATTCAGATAGCTTAGTCGGGTAAGTCCAAACGCAGGAGCTGAATGGCGTGAAGGACTTGTGCTTTTATCATCCAGTTCTTCAGTTCCCTTTTGCCAGTTGTATCTCGAGGTGATTAGCATTCGCTTAGTCAGTGCAAAATCAAGTCCTGCCTGAATCCCGTAAACAGTTGCAGACGCTGCATTTTGAATCGCCAAAACCTGGCTGGGCTGACCTTCATAGTCAATTTCAGTTTCTCCATTCAAAGAAAATGGGCGTCTTACAAGCGCATTATCCAGCACCGTATAGAAACCGCTTACATCCAGTTTGATGATTTGGCCAAAATGCTTATTAATATTCAATTCAGCATTGTAGGCATATTCCGGCTTCAAATCCGGATTTGGAACGAGTACAGTTCCCGGCTCTGAATCGAAGATTTTCCCTAGATCATCCACATTGGGTGCACGAAACCCGGTTGATAAAACCGGAGAAATAGTCAGACTCGGCTCAGGATTGTAAATCAACCCCAAGCTTCCTGTCACCGAACCAAACGAATTGGAGGTTTCTGAAAATGGAAGCGGAAAAAATGACTCGTTATTGCTGAAATCAGCTTTTAGATCCGTGTAGTTATAACGGAGACCAATCTGAAGTTTGAATTTATCGGAGAAATGAGCGTGGTAAGTTCCGTAAATTGCCAGTGAGTTCCAGTCTGAATCAGGATACCGGGCTGAAGCGAGAGAGGAGATTCCCGTTCCGATATTTTCCACAGTTCCGGTGGATCCCACTTCGTTGTAAACCCATTCGGCACCATAGGTCAGGAAGCTTTCGTTACGAATCAGTTTTACAAAATCAGCATTCAAAGATAGGGCGTTTACTTTTTCGGTTCTTCTAAAGAGATCAGTCTTTCCGAATCTTCGATCATTTCGACTTTCCTCAAAGTATTGATGTGCAATTTTTATCTTCATTTGATCGAAGAATCTGGATTCTCCCCGATGATTTATTCCCAAGGCATTCATCACCCAGATTTGAGGACCGTAGTACCACTCAGCATATTTCAACGCCGATCCGCTTCCTTCGATCAATCGATCGTAACGAGGAATATCCCCGGTTTGGCTATGGTGAAAGCCATAGTCAAATTCTGTGTTTTCTGTTGCTTTGAACCTCACTTTTTGCATGAGATTCAATTGTGAATAGCCGCTTTGAGTCTGAACTCTGGGGTTTGAATTTGCAACAGATATATCTTTACCGTCTTCGATTCCGGCGGAGAATAGTCTTAAATATTCGTCGGGTCCGGTTTTCCCCATTTTCAAGTCTCTATATTGAAAGTTTGAAAAACTGGACAGGAATGCCCATTTTTCAAATTCAAAAGATACATCGGCATGAAGTGTAAATTCATTGTTTGCAGTAGCAAACCTGGAAAACACATTGCCGGAAATGATGGAAGTATCTTTTGAAAACTCCGGTTTTAAAGTTTCAAATGCCATCACGCCTCCGATCGCATCGCTTCCGTACATGACCGATCCAGGCCCAAAAAGAACCTCTGAATTTTGAATCGAAAAAGGATCGACCGAAATCACATTATGAAGATTACCCGAGCGAAAGATGGCCGTGTTCATTCTGACCCCATCCACAGCATACAGGAGTCTGTTTGCTGAGAAACCCCGAATCATCGGACTTCCGCCTCCTTGCTGGCTTTTCTGAATGAAAACTTCTCCACTGCTTCCCAGCCAGTCTCCAGTATTTGACGGGTTGCGAATTTGGAGATTAGAAGCAGAAAGGACTGATACTTTTCCAGGGACATCCTGACTGCTTTGCCGCCATTTTGTCGCCGAAACCACTGCCTGATCCATCTGAATCAAACTGGGAAGCATTTCAAGTAGAAACCCAACTTTTTTGATTTCTTCAAAACTCAAATTTAAGCTTTGGTAGCCCAGGAGCTGAAAGCGAATTGTTTTCTGACTTTCAAATTTGGAAAAGCTAGCAATTCCAAACTTGTCAGAAACTTCACTTTCATTGGTCTCAGCACCAAAAATGAGAACTCCAGCCAAAGGCATTTTTGAATCCCCGTCAAGAATCCTGACGGTTTGTCCAGAGGATTGAACTCCATAAACCATCAGACATAAAAAAGTAAAAAAAAATCGCATGGTTAGTTAGAGGTGAGTAGGGAGTTTCCTATTTAGCTCTCAAAGTTAAACGTTAAAAAAATGTCTTAATTGGTTTCTTTGTATGAAAAGAAAAATTGGGAGTTTGAATGGTTTAAAATGGAAAAACCTGGCGTTAACCAGGTTTTTCCACTTAAGCTTTACCTCTCAGCATCAGATTCCAATACATGAATGGAAGTCCGTATTTTTTCAGAAGCCACATGCTGTATTGTTCTTTTGTAGTATCAACAAACTTGGAAATAAGTGGATCGCTATCCCGAATATTATCGTATTTGAACTCAGCCAATACCATTCTTCCATAGCCTGTCACGAGCGGGCAAGAGGAATAGCCTGAATAAACAACTTTACCGAGTTGTTTGGTTTTGATCAGGTTTAAAATATTCCCTACCACTACCGGCGCTTGTTTTCTGACAGCCGCTCCGGTTTTTCCGGTTGGAAGTGCTGCCACATCTCCAAGTGCAAATATATTTGCAAATCTCATGTGCTGTAGTGTGTTGATGTCAACATCAACCCAACCTTTAGAAGGACCGTCTTGAATCGAAACAACGGATTCCCGAATGAATTTCGGGGCTGCTTGAGGTGGAGCGAGGTGGAGCATGTCAAAATGCATTTTCACTTCGATATCTCCGACTAATTCCTCCCCGGTTTTTTCTACATCAGTTACAGTACAATTGGTTGCCCCGGGTTTTCCGTATCTGAAATAAATATCCTGTTTCTCCGCATCTATTCGTATTGGAGAATAAAATGCTTTAAAGATAATATCCCTGTCAATCAGGATTTTATTGAGGGTTTTTGCAAATTCGGGAACACTGAAAATAGAGGGAGCCGGTGTGGCAAAAATCACATTGGTTTTTTTTCGAACTCCGGATTTATGAAAATATTCCTCCGCCAGATACATGATTTTTTGAGGAGCTCCGCCACATTTAATCGGTCCCGCAGCTTGGGTAAATACTGCATTTCCGCCTTTGAAGTTTTGTAATACTTCCCATGTATGTTCAGAATTGGTGTAGTTGCTACAAACAACCCCTTTGCCTAGCGCCTCGGTTAATCCTGGCAAAAGTTCAGGAGCCATCACCAAGCCCGGAGCAAGGACGAGGAAGTTATAGGTGAAATCACCGGATTTCTCGGTGCTGACTGTGTTTGTTTCAGGATTGACCCCGGTTGCTTTATCCTTGATCCAATCCACTCCCTTCGGAATGTAGTCGGCCTCATCTCTTATGGTGTCTTTATAATTAAAAGTTCCTGCACCTACGAGCGTCCATGCAGGCTGATAGTAATGCTTTTCAGAAGGCTCAATGATTGCCATTTTCAAGCTCGCGTCCTTATTCTTGAACTGAGCAGCAACTGTTATTCCTGCTGTGCCTCCTCCGATTATCAATATCTGGTAATTTTTCATTTTTGGATTATTTGGATAAGGGAAGGTAAAAACTGACAGAAGATAAAATAGTGACTTTTATCACCTTAGCAACAAAAATTGAAATTTGGATCCTGAGAATAAGCGATTCGTTTAGAGTGTGTGATTTAAATCACTATTTTCACTCATTCAGAACTCTAAATTCGAAACTTTTTACAAAAACATGACTACTGAAGAACTCAAAGCAGCATTACCAAATTTCACAGACCCTAAGCTTCTTCAAGCGATTCTTGACAAAGGACAAATCATGAATTTGGAGCCTGGGAAAGTCATGATGGAGCCTGGACAATTCATTAAAATGGTTCCTTTGGTGCTGGAAGGCTCCATTAAAATCATGCGAGTAGACGAGGAAGGGAAGGAGCTTTTCCTTTATTACCTGGATGCAGGTGAGACTTGTGCACTTTCACTTACCTGCTGCACAGCCGCCAAGCCAAGTGAAATCAAAGCTGTGGTTGAGGAAAGAACCACCATTATTGCAATCCCTGTAGCTATTCACGAGAAGTTCTCTGATGAGTTTAGACAATGGAAAGATTTCGTCGCAAATACCTATCAAAGCAGATTTCAGGAAATGCTAATAGCGCTTGATGCAGTCGCATTTAAGCGGATGGACGAGCGACTGATGCGGTACATTGTCACCAAAATGAAGCAGCATAAATCGAATGAACTTCATACCACGCACCAGGAAATTGCCAATGAATTGGGTACGTCCAGAGAAGTAATCTCTAGGCTTTTGAAGCAACTTGAGAAGAAAAAATGGATCGAACTTGGAAGAAATGTCATCTACATCAGAGATGATTTCGAGGAATTGATTAGCAAATAATCAATTCATTATCAGCAACGGAACATGCGTGTGATAAGCCATTTTAATTGATTGGCTTTTGGCAAGGACCATATCCCAAAGGTTTTTGTGTTGATGACACATGACAAGGATTCCATTTTCATGCTCTTCGAGAAACTGATCTAGCCCTTCGGTTGCTGTTGGGGCATAGTAAGTATGGATTCTTACCGGGAGTTTTGGGTATTTTTTGAGGAGGTAGGATTCTAATCCCATTACTGAAAGGTTTTCTTTGAATCCGGAACCTGTCTGAACGTGTAAAAATTCAAGTCCAAGACTCCATTTCTCACTCATCATCACGACCCAATCAATGAACTCTTCTTCATGATTTGCAAACTCAAGAGCCAGCGTTACTTTTTTGATTTTGGCTAACTGTGATTCAGCAGGCACCACCAAAACAGGAACTGTTGACTCTTTGATGGTATTGACCGTAGTGCTTCCAACAAGTGCTTTTTTGATTCCACTCGCGCCCTGAGTACCCATTACGATAAGAGTTGCATTTAATTCCTTAGCTATCCGGGCGATTGTGATAGAGGCGGTGCCTTCTTTTATCACATAGTTAAATTGAATTCCAGTAGATTGGTGTTCTTCAATTGTCTTTACCATCATTGCTTCAGCATCCTTATGCATGTTATCCAAAATGATCGCAGCTTGGGAAGCAAAGTCATAAATCAATTCAATAACGTGGACCAAAGTAATCGACGCATGCTTTTTATTTGCAAGAGATATCGCAAATTCTAAGGCCTTCTTGGAATTTTTAGAAAAATCGAGAGGAAGTATAATTTTCATGACGTTTGGAATTATGACTCTAATTTATGGTTTATGACTCTTTAAATTCATGACAAAAATCACAGCTTTAATTTTTTTTTTGGAGATTACTCACTATTCACTCTATCGTAAATTCTGCTATTATAATCTGCCGTGTAACATTTGTCACCACTTTGGCTTTTGGATGAATCTAATTTTGTGGTGTCAAATCAGAAAAAATAATTTATGGATATTGTAGTTCTAATTGGTTTTGCAGCAGCTATCATAATCGGTATAAGTCTCGGACTGATTGGCGGTGGAGGTTCAATTCTTACAGTTCCTGTACTTGTATATATTCTGAATGTGGATCCGGTTTTGGCTACTGCCTTTTCGTTATTTGTGGTGGGCAGCACTTCTTTGGTTGGCTCTTTTACCTACATGCAGAAGAAGCTCGTCCATTACAAGACAGCATTAGTATTTGCAATCCCTTCATTTATTGCTGTTTTCCTGACTCGAAAATTTCTAGTGCCCGCTTTGCCCGATCCTCTTTTTACTGTTTCAGGACTTGAAATAAGTAAGAACGTCGGTATCATGGTATTTTTTGCTCTTATCATGTTGGCAGCTTCGATTTCCATGATCACAGGTAAAAAATGTAAGGATTGTGATGAAAACGAACCTATCCGATTCAATTTCCCTATGATTGCTTTGGAGGGTTCCGTAGTGGGTGTCATTACCGGGATTGTGGGAGCAGGAGGTGGTTTTTTGATCATTCCGGCTCTGGTGATTTTAGCCAGACTACCTATGAAAATGGCTGTCGGAACTTCTTTGTTGATCATTGCTGCGAAATCTCTGATTGGATTCCTGGGCGATGTGTCTACACAGCCGATCGATTGGAAGATGCTTTTGATTTTCACCGGACTTTCGATCATTGGTATTTTCATGGGAAGTGCGCTGTCGAAGAAAATCAATGAAAAAATACTTAAAACAGGATTTGGTTGGTTTGTGCTCGCAATGGGTATCTACATCATCACCAAAGAATTGACGTCAATTTAATTCGAGCTTCTGTGGAAAAATATTTCAAAATATTTCTGGATGGATATTATGGTTATTGGAATTATCTAAAGTCCGAAATCATCTATCCATCCTGGCATAATTACTTCTGGTGGCTTCTGGGGCTGTCTTTGGTGGTCTGGATGCTGGAAGTGATTTTTCCCTGGAGAAAAAACCAGCCCCTAATCCGAAAAAATTTTTGGTTAGACGCTTTCTACATGTTTTTTAACTTTTTTCTCTTTTCCCTGATCATTTACAATTCCGTTTCCAATGTCGCGGTGGAGGCTTTCAATGAGTTTCTTGGAGTCTTTGGAATTCAAAATCTGGTGGCAATTCAGGTTAATTCCTGGCCTGTTTGGTCACAGTTTCTTCTGATGCTGGTGGTGGCCGATTTTATCCAATGGAATGTCCATCGATTACTTCACTATGTGCCCTGGCTTTGGGAGTTTCACAAAATCCATCATTCAGTTGAGGAAATGGGTTTTGCAGCTCACCTGAGATACCATTGGATGGAGACAATCGTCTACAAGTCCATTCAGTATATTCCGCTTGCGATGATTGGTTTTGGGCTGGATGATTTCTTCGTACTCCATATTTTCACGATCGCAATAGGCCATTTGAATCATGCGAATGTCAACATCACCTATGGCCCGCTGAAGTATCTGCTGAATAATCCGATCATGCATATCTGGCATCATGCTAAAAATCTTCCTGCCGGAAGTCATGGCGTCAATTATGGAATTACCCTAAGTATTTGGGATTACTTGTTTGGCACCGCTTATATCCCAAATTCCGGCAAAGACGAACCGCTGGGATTTGATCATATCAAAGAATTTCCAAAGACCTTTTGGTCTCAAATCACCTATCCATGGACAAGAAAGAGCCTGTAAAATTTAATAATCCATTGAACCAATCGGCACCAATTATTCTCATGTGTCTGACGCTTGGATTAGCGCCATTTTTTCCTGAACCTCATGTTTGGGGTAAGGTAAAATGGATTGCCGGCGGAGCCGTCGGGATGCAATTAATGGACTGGTTAGACTTTCTTTTCCACGGATTCCCATGGATCTTACTAGTTAGATTGGTTATTATTTCTGCCAAAGCAAAATTCAAAACCGAGACCGTTTAACACGGCTGTGACTTTTATTACTGTTTGGAGGGATGGATGCCCGTAGTTTTGTGTCGAAACAAAAAAGCTAACAAACCATGTTTAACTTCTTCAAGACTACTCCAAAAAATTACGAGGATATTCCTTCCGGGACTTTCCACGAACTTATGCTTAAGCCGAATACCGTCATCCTGGACGTGAGAACTGCGGGGGAATTTGCCGGTGGAAAACTCAGAGATGCGCGAAACATCGATATCATGTCAAGGGATTTTGCAAATCAGGTAAAAAACCTTCCAAAGGATAAAACCTATCTGATTTACTGTCGGAGCGGAAACAGAAGCGGTCAGGCTTGCGAAATTATGGCTGATTTAGGTTTCGAAAACCTGAAAAACTTATCAAGTGGAATTATGAGATGGCCTTTTGAAACCGTCTGAAAAATTCTTGTTTACTTAAAAAAGGCTGATTATAAATCTTTCCTAAAGATTGTAATCATCCTCTTTCTTTTACCGCTTGGATATCTTGTTGAGCGCAATCCCTTTTTGCATTCTTGACCGGAATCGGTCGAGATCCTCAGGACTTTTTTGCGCGTGTTTCGTTTTTCTTCCCTGGACTCTTTCCCTCCACATTTTGAAGGAGCTCAGCTTCATGTTCCTTCGCATAAGTTTGATAACCTCAGCCTCAGCAATTCCAAATTGAGCCTGGATCGCATCAAATGGCGTCCGGTCTTCCCAAGCCATCTCGATGATCCGATTGATTTCTTCCTCAGTGAGCTGATCAAAATTTTCCATATGTTTCAAACTTTGCCAGAGAAGTAAGGTTTAGGCATTGTGCAAAAAATTTCAGTAGTCTGGCTCAAAAGAGATCTGCGTCTGCAGGACCATGCTCCGCTTGCGGCAGCTCTTGAATCGGGACTTCCCGTTCTGTTGCTGTATTTTTTTGAGCCTTCGCTCATAGAGGCACCTCAAAGCAGTGAACGGCATTGGAGATTTGTTTTGGAATGCCTCAAGGATATGCAACTAAGACTGGATCCATTTCAAGCCAAAATCGAAATTTTCCATGTAGAAGTGGAAGAAGTTTTTGAGAAGATTACCAGAGAATTTGAAATTGTTACTGTATTCTCCCATCTGGAAACAGGGATTGAGGTCACTTTCCGAAGGGACTTAAAAATGAAAAAATACTTCTCGGAAAGAGGTATTGGTTGGCAGGAATTTGCGCAGCAGGGAGTGCAGCGTGGTCGCAAAAACAGAAAAGGCTGGACAAAATATTGGGAGTCTCATGTATCAAGTCCTTTGATCGGGATCAATTTGAACCATGCGAAGTTTGTAACTCTTTCGAAGGAACTTGAAGAAAGCATCTCTCAAAATCCAATTCCTGAATGCTGGCAAATACCCGATCCGCAAATGCAGAAGGGAGGTGAAGTGCTAGGTTTTAAATATTTACAAAATTTCCTTACAGATCGGGTCAAAAACTACAGCAGACATATCAGTAAGCCGGAGCTCAGCAGAAGAGGATGCAGTAGGATCTCTCCTTATTTGGCTTGGGGTTGTTTGTCTGTCCGAGAGGTTTACCAAATGGCAGAGGAACGGAAAAATGCAGGCTTTTTTGTCCGGGATATTGCCAATTTCCAATCCAGGCTTCGTTGGCATTGCCATTTTATTCAGAAGTTTGAAATGGAAAGCAGGATGGAATTTGATCCTGTCAACAAGGGATTTCTGAAATTCCGGAAGAAACCTGATATTCAGAAAATCAATCTCTGGAAAGAGGGAAATACCGGTATCCCGATCGTGGATGCCTGCATGCGATGTTTGAATGAAACAGGTTATCTAAATTTTCGCATGAGAGCAATGGTGGTTTCTTTTTTGACTCACCATCTCGGCGAAGATTGGAAATCGGGATCCGATCATCTTGCAGGTGTCTTTCTGGACTTCGAGCCCGGAATTCATTATCCTCAGCTTCAGATGCAGGCAGGGGTGACAGGAATCAATACTATCAGGATATACAATCCTGTGAAGCAATCGACAGATCATGATCCGGAGGGAATATTCATCCGAAAATGGGTTCCGGAACTCGCCAATTTGCCATCCGCTTTAATCCATCAACCATGGAATCTAATGCCCTTGGAACAAGCTGAAATGAAATTTGAGTTGGGCAGAGATTACCCGTTTGCGATGGTGGATGTGGAAAAAGCCGGAGCCATAGCCAGAGATAAAATCTGGGCTGCACA
>VFKK01000058.1 GCA_009885605.1 Cyclobacteriaceae bacterium
ACCTTCTCACGAGTAGTGAAGTTTAGGCTTGGGCTGACAAGCATAAAGATGCCTACCAGAATCAGAATTATTCCTGCGATTTTCATGGTGTTGTTTTTTTACTTTGGTATGCTAAAACTTTACCAATATAAGATATTCCCTTAGTGGATTTGATTTTTGCCAATTTTGATTCATCAGGTATAAATTATAATATCAAAATCATTATGTAGTTTCTCTTAAGGATCAAAAAGAGAGTAAAATGCGATCATTCGCCAAATTTTCGCACTATGGATTCAAATAATTACTGACACTTAATTCATATTTATTATCATTTTAGATATTTTAATTTTCATTTAAATATGATTTTTGATTCATTATATAAAATTTTAAATATCTCATCATGAGAAAATTGCTACTCTTTTTATCCTGTTTTTTCTGAGCTTTCAATTATTTGCCCAGGACTCGGTATCTATAGTATCCGCTAATACTTCGTATTGGTTGAAAGAATTTCAAGGAGGACTCAATCTCAATCAAGCATCTTTTAGCGGAAACTGGCAAGGTGGTGGTGTGAATTCGATTGCATTAGGCGGGTATATCAAGGGCCGTGCAAATTATGCAAAAGACAAATGTATGGGATCATACGCTTGATTTGACCTACGGCATTGTAAAGAATGCTGATCAAGAGGGAAGAAAGTCAAATGACCGAATTTATCTCGATACAAAAGTAGGTTTCAAGATCAACAATAAATGGAACTATTACTTTTCGGTCAACTTCCAGCCTCAGTTTGCCCCGGGCTATACATTTGAAGACAATGACCGAACTTTGATTTCCAATTTTATGAATCCGGCTTATCTGACCACTGCGATTGGTTTTGAATATAAATTGAATGACGAGTTTAGCTTGAGAATTGCTCCCTTCGCTCCCAAGTTTACCTTCGTGACAGATAAAGATCTTTATTTAAGTGTTCTGGATAGCTACGGAGTAGAAATAGGGCAGACTGTTCGTTATGAATGGTTGGCATTTAACCTGGTTGATGATTGGAATAAAAAATTATCTGAAAGCCTGACACTGAATATGAGGTATCAGATGCATGCAAATTATGAAACACTAGCCTTTGATACCATCGATCACAGACTTGATTTTGGTCTTACTGCAAAAGTTTCCAACCTGATCAATGTGAGTTTAACCAGCATCTCAATCTACGATATTGACCAAGACAAAAAAATACAATTTAGCCAGGGTTTAGCCTTGGGAATTGTATTTAAACGGCAAAATTTCCCTGAGCCGAAATAATTAAATTCAAATTTTTATTTGGTATTTTGATTTGATAATAATTGTATTATTTTTGAATTCATTGTGGAAGTTAAATAATAGTTGGTTTAGTTTTCAAATAAAGAGCAGGAGAATTTCTCCTGCTTTTTTATTTTTATCTTGGAATAGTTCAAAATTTGATTTTAACCAAGAATTCAATCCGCCGGATCCCAATCCAAAAACAGGGAAGAAATGTTTCCATTTTTAATGATTGATTTGAACTCGACTTTTTGAAGGATTTCATGTGGGTTAAATCTTTTTCCTTCTTATTTATAAAAAGAAAAAAGTTGGCTGAATGAGGTCAAAGCCATTTTTGGTTCATTTCAACTCGCTGTCGTTCAAGCTTAATATCTGTTTTAAAAATGAACAAACAAAAAAGGCCCACATTTCTGTGAGCCTTTCTGTGCGCGCGGAAGGATTCGAACCCTCAACCCTCAGAGCCGAAATCTGATATTCTATCCAATTGAACTACGCACGCAACTATCTTTTACATCAGGAAGCCTCAAGTACTGCCTGAACTTTCTCCGCAGCTTCCTTCAGTGTGGTTGCTGATGCAACCTTCAAACCTGATTCGTCAATGATTTTCGCACCTTCTTCAGCATTGGTTCCCTGAAGTCTCACGATAATTGGAATTTTGATATCTCCGATTGATTTATATGCTTCAACCACGCCGTTTGCAATTCTGTCGCATCTTACGATACCACCAAACACGTTGATAAGGATTGCTTTTACGTTTGGATCCTGAAGGATGATTCTGAAACCAGCCTCCACTGTAGTAGCATTAGCCCCTCCTCCCACATCAAGGAAATTAGCGGGCTCACCACCTACAAGTTTGATCATATCCATGGTAGCCATTGCAAGACCGGCTCCGTTTACCATGCAACCTACGTTTCCGTCAAGCTTCACATAGTTGAGGCCTGATTTTCCAGCTTCCACTTCCAAAGGATCTTCT
>VFKK01000050.1 GCA_009885605.1 Cyclobacteriaceae bacterium
GATGTACACCTGGGTGGTGACGACTTTGATCAGGTAATCATCAACTGGCTTGCAGAAGAATTCCAATCAGAAGAGCAAATTGATTTGAGAAAGGATCCAATGGCACTTCAGAGATTGAAAGAAGCTGCTGAAAAAGCAAAGATCGAACTTTCGAGTTCTGCATCCACAGAAATCAACTTGCCATACATCACAGCTACTCAAACAGGCCCTAAGCACTTGGTAAGAACTCTTAGCAGAGCGAAGTTTGAGCAACTTTCAGAGAACTTGGTGAGAAGATCAATGGAGCCTTGCAAGAAAGCTTTGGCTGATGCAGGTCTGTCTCCATCTGATATCGATGAGGTTATCCTTGTGGGTGGATCAACCCGTATTCCTAAAATTCAGGAAGAGGTTGAGAAATTCTTCGGAAAGAAGCCTTCCAAAGGTGTTAACCCTGACGAAGTAGTAGCAATCGGTGCAGCTATTCAAGGTGGTGTATTGACAGGTGAAGTGAAGGATGTACTTCTTTTGGATGTGACCCCGCTTTCTCTTGGTATCGAGACAATGGGTGGAGTTTTCACCAAATTGATTGAATCAAACACAACCATCCCTACTAAGAAATCCGAGGTGTTCTCCACCGCTGCTGATAATCAGCCTGCTGTAGATATCCATGTACTTCAGGGAGAAAGAGCCTTGGCAAAAGATAACAGGACCATCGGAAGATTCCAGATGGCCGATATTCCGCCGGCTCAAAGAGGTGTACCTCAAATCGAAGTGACTTTCGACATCGATGCTAACGGTATCCTGAACGTGTCTGCTAAAGACAAAGGCACAGGTAAAGAGCAGAAAATTAAGATCGAAGCTTCTTCTGGACTTTCTCAGGATGAGATCAACAGAATGAAGAGCGAGGCTGAGGCAAATGCCGCTTCTGATAAAATTGAGAAAGAAAAAATCGACAAGCTGAATCAGGCAGACGGTTTGATCTTCCAGACTGAAAAACAATTGAAGGAATATGGAGAGAAACTTTCCGAAGGAAACAAATCAGCAATCACTGCTGCCTTGGAAACTTTGAAAGGCGCTCATCTATCCCAAAACATTGCAGGAATTGATTCGGCCATGGAAGGATTGAACAAAGCTTGGGAAGCAGCTTCTCAGGAAATCTACAATACTCAGGGAGCCAGCGGCGCTCAGCCGGGTCCGGATGCAAATGCCGGAGCTAGCGAAGGTACTACAGGTGATGGAGTATCTGATGTAGATTATGAAGAAGTAAGCGAAGACAAGAAGTAAGATTTGCAGAAATCAATTAAGCGGCATCTGTTGAAAAGCAGATGCCGTTCCTTTATCCAAAGCCAAGAATCAAGATCTCAGAATCAAGACTCTTGGCTTTTGTTCTTAAATCCTGACTCAAATGATATGCAAGTAACAGCCGACAATAAATTAAAAAAGCTCATCGTGGTAGGTGATCGAGTACTGATCCAATTGAAAAAACCGAATGAGAAAACTGGCTCCGGATTATATCTTCCTCCTGGTGTGCAAGAGAAGGAACGAGTTCAGCAAGGCTATATCATCAAGACAGGACCGGGATATCCAATCCCGATGCCAGTTGAGGATCATGAGCCATGGATGGAGTCCGAAGAAAAAGTCAGGTACGTACCGCTTCAAGCGAAAGAAGGTGATCTGGCAATTTTTCTGCTAAACGGATCACACGAAGTGGTTTTTGAAGGACAAAAATATTACATCGTCTCTCAAAGTTCGATCTTGATGCTCGAGAGAGAGCAAGAACTATAAAAAGAGCTTACCTCCCTTTCCGAAATTCATCATTACAAATATTAGTATTGATTGTAACTAAGGGATTAATACCATGCTATTTGTGCAACAATCGTTTTCGTTATTCTTTAATTTTTACTCGTTTTCTGAAAATTAAATCGGGTAGTGAAACCTACAGTAAAATAATAATTTTGATTATTTGAACTGTTCAAATGCTTTCCAAAAGCACCGTCCAATATGAACCGGTTCCTAAAAGCTAACATACCTCCAAAATCAAAGATGGGATTTAGAAACGATGTTTCGCTTGTAAAATTAAACAGTTCTGTATACAAGGTCAATTGCTTTGAAAGATTGAAATTGGTAGATACAGACATGATTGCGCTTGGCTTTTCAAATTCATTCCATTGCATTCCCAAATTGTAGCCAACTACAACAAGGTTCGATAATGTGTTTTGAAAGGCTATCCTAAACATGGTAAGGGTCCGGTTTATTTTGTATTCCTCCCCGCCAAGGTTTTTGATTTGAGCTCTGCCGATGATGGCAATTTCAGGGCGTAATTCTTTTTCTTTTAGCAAGTTGGCTTTGAAGCCAAGGGCAACTGGAGACAATCCGTAATTCCCGTTTATATTAATGATGTCGATTATCGATTGCAGTTCAAAATCCTTGGCAACCCCGAATTTCAACAAAACTGTGGGAATAAGGTAATTGTATGTTTGATCTTGGTTAATTCCTGCAAAAAAGCCTGTTTCGGCCTGTAAAGTCTTTTTGTCCACAACAAAAACACCTTCTGTTTGATCTGGCCGATCAGTCTGAATTAATTTCTGGGATAGTCCTTTTACAGAAATGAGGGCAAGGATGCTTAGAAAAATAAGCTTTTTGATCATTGATTTTTTTGCTGTTTGAGAAAATTTTTTATGAAATCGGTTTTCAGACTATTTCAATATTTGGACAGCTTCATTTGGGTGAGTTGATCTTTCTTTTATCACCCATTTATTGGACATTTTGAATTGGAAAGTAGATTTTAATAGATCTAACCTTAAAAAGCCTTCCCAGGTAAAACTCGAGAGCCTGAAGCACGTGAAGTTTTTGGATGGAATAGAAAAACCAAAGAGGCCACAATCTGCCTCTTTAGTTTCGATCATCTATCTAACGATCTCTTTGAACTGTGGGATAAGCTAGCTCTGGTTTTAATCATTCAAAGAAAAGAGGAAGCTTCCAGATAGAATAGACTATATGGGCATACTCGAGCCTCAATCTAAACATGGGAAAGTGAATAAATCACACCTTGATTTTAGAAAGTGTAGCCAATTGCAAAACCCAAAAACCTGTTTTTACCAGAATAACCATTTGGATTATTTACATCAGAATATATCTCAGAGGTCCCAAAAGAACCTATCAACTGAACCTGAAGAAATCCAGCAGACGTATCGATCTCTGGCCCAAATGACACAAAAATTGGTACATCTGACTGGTTGAATGAGCTGGTAACGTCTTTGACAATATGAAAACCGTCTTCCACGCTTAAGTAAACATCACTGGCCTCAAACATATAAAGAGGAGAAATACCCACGGATGCCATTAACCAAGTCGAACCTCCGGCTAAAGGCTTCGGAGTTTTAAGAATAAGTCCAATGGGAAATTCAACACTGTTCATCCGTATTCTATTTCGATAGGTATTAATGGAAGGAGCAACAAAACCAGTATCAGGTAAAATCACCCCATATCCCCTTTGCTGGTATCCAACTCCTACTGTAAAGCCTAAGAAATCAAATGGATAGTATTCGGCCTTTACATTTCCACCTAGGGAAGGTTTGGAAAATGATTCGGGTGTAGTCCCTTTTACATTACTCCAAACATTCAAAAAGGTAAAACCGAATCTGAATTTGTCTTCTTTTGGTTCGGGTTTTTCAATTGTCTGGTTTTGGCCATTCACCAAATTAGCACCAAACAAAAACGCGATAACTATGATAATTTTTTTCATGAGCTTTCTTTTAATGGGTGGTACCAGAAGTAGATATTTTCTTTTCGGACTTTCGAACGAAAATCAAATAGATCACTGGCAAAATAAGTAAGGTAAGAATAGTAGCAGACACCAAGCCTCCAATTACTACCACGGCAAGAGGACGTTGAGTTTCTGAACCGATTCCGGATGATAAAGCAGCCGGAAGTAATCCTAATCCTGCCATTAATGCGGTCATCACAACTGGACGGACTCTGGTCATTGCCCCATTCACCACTGCCTGATAGGTAGACATCCCTATCTCCACGTTTTTATTAAAGACCGAAACAAGGATTACCCCGTTTTGAATACAGACTCCAAACAAGGCGATAAAACCTACCCCGGCAGAAATACTGAAATTTATGTTGGTCAGGTACAAAGCCAATATTCCTCCAATCAATGCAAATGGAACATTCAGAAGCACTATACTGGCATCCTTAGTAGAGCCAAACATGATATACAGCAGAATAAAAATCAGGAAAACCGAAACAGGCACGACATAGGACAAAGTTTTAGTAGCTCTGACTTGATTTTCAAATTCACCGTTCCAAGTCAGAGAATAACCCTTTTCCTCCGGAATGCTTGTGTTAACTTTTTCCTGTGCCTCGGCAATTGTGCTTCCTAAATCTCTTTCTCGTACTGAAAACTTTACCGGCACAAATCGTTGATTATTTTCTCTATAGACAAAGGCGGTACCAGTGACAAGCGAAATATCAGCAATTTCACTCAGTGGGATTTTCACTCCGTTTGCACACGGAATCAGTAGCTTTCCAATATCATCAGGACTATTCCGGTATTCAGGGGAGTACCTCACTCTAATATCAAATTTGCGTTCTCCTTCATAAATCAAGGTTGCTGCTTTTCCTCCAATTGCAATTTCAATAATATCTTGAGCCTCCTTCATATTAGCACCATATCGAGACATTTTAGCGTGATCGAGATTGATACTCAATTCAGGTTGACCTAAGCTTTTGAACACTCCCAAATCTCTAACTCCCTCAATAGTTTGCATGATTGCTTTTATGCTATCTGCTTTTGCTTCGATTTTAGTAAAATCATCTCCAAATACCTTTATTGCCATTTCTCCTTTTACCCCAGAAACAGCCTCTTGGACGTTATCAGAAATAGGTTGAGAAAACCCAAAGACAACCCCTGGAAAAGTATTTTCAAGCTCAGTTTGCATTTGAGAGATAACTTCTACTTTTTCCAAGCCCCTTTCCCAATCATCCGTTGGAAAAAGATCCACAAATAACTCGACGTTGAAGAATCCAGTAGGATCCGTACCGTCATTGGGCCTTCCATTCTGGGAAATAACACCGCGTACTTCTGGATATTTCTTAACAATCAGTCTCATTTTTTCAGACTGAAGATTTGCATTAGTGAAAGAAATACTTTGAGGCATCGTAGCTCTTACATAGATAGAACCTTCGTTTAGTTGAGGAAGAAATTCTGTACCCAGATTAGTACCGAGCAACAAACTGCCTATAAGAAGGGATCCTGAAATCAAAAGAGCTGTTTTCTTCTTTTTTATACACCATTCCAAGCCTGGCTTGTAGATCGCCTCCAAGAAATTCACAAGCGGATTACTTTTCTCACGAACATTTTTATTAAGTAGTAAATGTCCCAAGACAGGTACTAATGTTAACGTAAATATTAATGCTCCCAAAAGTGCAAAACCAATGGTATAGGCAAGAGGGGAAAACATTTTTCCTTCCACCTGTTGGAAGGCGAAAATTGGAAGTAAAGCGGTAATGATGATTAATTTAGAAAAGAAAATAGGCTTACCCATTTCAACTGAAATCTTCTTTATCATGCTCATTTTAGAAATCGCATTGAACTTTTCGACTCCAATGCGACTTTGCTGGTGAGCTAGATAAACAAACATTCCCTCGACCATTACGACCGAACCATCTACAATTATTCCAAAATCGATTGCACCTATTGAAAGCAGGTTAGCCGACATCCCCATCAGCTTCAAGCAAACAAAGGCGAACAAAAGAGACAAAGGAATGATGATGGAGACTATCAAAGTAGTCCGCCAATCTGCAAGGAAAATCAACAAAATAAATGTTACCAAAAGAACACCAACAATGAGGTTTTCCATCACTGTATGCGTGGTAAGATTTACCAGTGTAGTTCTATCATAAAATGGATCAATAGTAACTCCTTCCGGTAATACCCTCTCATTGAGTTCTGTGATTTTCTCATTAAGAAGTTTGAGGACTTCACTCGGGTTTTCACCACGTCTCAACAAAACGATTCCTTCTACTACGTCGGGCTGATCACCACGCCCCACTTTTCCTAATCTAGGCCTTGCTGATTCCTTGACCTCTGCAACATTTGAAATAAGAATAGGAGTCCCCTCAACAGATTTTATAGGAATTTGCCTGATATCTTGAATAGATTTAACAAGACCAATCCCTCGTACAATAAAAGATTGAGGCGCTATTTCCAAGATATCAGCCCCCACATTAGAGTTGTTTTCTCTTAATGCTTTGAAAACATCATCAGTAGCGAGATTATACTGATTCAACTGAAGTGGATTAATAATTACTTCATAAATTTTAACTTCTCCTCCAAAGCTGATAACATCTGCTACTCCGGGAACCGCTTTTAATCTCTTATCGATTACCCAGTCCTGAATTTCTTTAAGTTCCCTTACAGTTTTATCATCACTTTTAAGAGTGTAGCGATAAATTTCACCAGTTGGTCCTGAAGGTGGTTGTACTTCCGCATCAGCATTTTCAGGTAGCAAAATATTTTGAAGCTGATTTCCTACTAATTGCCTGGCAGTAAAATAATCTACATCATCTTCAAATATCATCGTAACCACAGACAAACCATAAACCGAAATTGATCGTAGACTAGTTTTGTCTGGCACGACATTCATCTCAATTTCTATGGGAATTGTGATGAATTTTTCAACCTCTTCCGCACTTCTACCAGGCCATTGAGTAATAACTACAACCCGAGTATTGATCACATCAGGAAAAGCCTCAATGGGAGTGTTTGCAAAACTGTAATATCCCCAAGCAGCAAGAATCGCTGTTGCAGAAAATACAGTTAGTTTATTCTTGAGACAAAAGGATATTAATCCACTAAGTATTTTGTTCATATCCTATTTCTTATTATTATATGCTGTCATCAAAAACAATGAATAGTTTCCGGCGATATTATCGCCATAAGAAACTCCACTAATAATCTCTGTAAATGCGCCTATCGTCTTACCAGCTTTAATCTCAATTTTTGTAAATTCATTAACACCAAGTTGTTTCATCACATAGGTCCGGCTACTTTCTATGATAATGGCCTCAGTTGGTAAAGCAATTACTTTATTCCCAATTGAAGAAACCATGGTAACCGATGCAAACATTTCAGGTTTCAAAAGTGCATCATTGTTGTTCACTTCTGTCCTGACCTTGATAATTCTAGAATCACGATCAAGAATAGTATTGATTTTGGAGACTGTCCCTTTGTATAATTTATCAGGATAAGCAAGGGCAGTTACTTGCATTGTGTCACCTACATGCACTTTTGAAAGGTCACTTTCGTAGATATTAGCCCAAACCCAAATGGTTTTTAAGTCTGATATTGTGAATATTGACGCATTGTTATCAGTTCTGATTTGTTGTCCTTCATTTACATTTCTCTCTACAATGAATCCGCCTTTCGGAGCATACAATTCAAAAACTGCATCCTGATTGCTGGAAGCACCGTACAACTCCAGTTTTTTCTCCTTTTCCCGAAACTCAGCAAGAGCATTGTTATATCTATTTTCAGCTTCAGTATAATCTTTCGTTGATGCTATATTCGATTCAAATAGTGCTTTTGTTCTGGCAAATCCCTTTTCTGCCACTTCAAGATTAAATTTGGCAATACTATATTCCTTCTGATATACAATGACATCAGTACTTAATATAGTAGCAAGTCTCTGTCCGGCTTTTACATAATCCCCTAAGGAAACATATATCTTCTCAACACTACCACTGACAATTGGGAAAATACGGACTACGTTATCCTCATCAAAGCTTATTTCTCCTACCGTATTAAACTTACTAAAGTCATAAATACTATCTACACGAACGATAGACACGTTTTTAAGTGCTTCATCACTTACCTGTATACTTGTTGTTTTTTCAGCTACTACTTCCTTCTCCGCAGCCTTCTCTGAGGAACAGCTAAATGCAAAGAAAATTGATAATAGTAGGAATGCAAAATTAATATATTTCATAACTAATTAGTTGTTATAGAGTGGAAGTCCAGTAATAAATTCTAAGTCATTAATTCTTTGTAATACTTCGGATTGCAATCCAAGGTATTCTGCCATTGTATTGATATAGGTCCTTTGCATATCAAGATATTGAAGGATATTTATGTTTTTGTTGTTGTAGTTTTCAAATGCGCTGTTATTGAGGGCTGAGAGTTCCTTCAAAAATTCTAAATCGTAGTTATCTAGGGCTGATAGAGAATTAAAATACTTATTCACAGAAGATGAAACCTCATTTTGAAGTGAAGTATAGGCATGATCTGCCTCTACTTTTACCTTACTCACATTAGCCTTTGAGGAAGCAATATTTCCCTGATTTCTGTTGAAAATGGGAATATCCATTTCAAATACAACTCCAGAATATGGCCTTACATAGTTACTGCCTTTGTCATGAGGCTGATAACCTACCATCATATCTGGAACTGCCTTAGAAACTTGAAGCTTCTTATTCATTTCCTGATAGGAAATCTCCTTCAACTTGGCCAAATAATCGGGCCTGTTTTCTTCAGCATGAATTAACAATTTCCAATATTCCAAAGTAGTGGAGTCAGGAAGCGGTACTAAAATTTCTTTTGTTTTAATAAAAACCTCTGGCTTTAAATTTAATAATGTCCGGATATTAGACATCTCAATTTCAGCCTCGTTTTGATTTAAAACAATCGTATTTTGTATAGTAAGTAATTCAGATTTAAGTCTGATCAATTCACTACCAGGGATTTCCCCCACTTTGTATTGAATTTCATAAGCATCAATAAGGCCTTTGAATTGATTAAATACTATAGTGTAAAGCTCATCACGTTTCTGCAACATCATCAACTGATGATATTTCAAACCCAATTCGTAAACCAAGCTTCTTTTAGTATTCTCATAGAGCAGTTCATTTTGTTCAACACCTATTCTAGCCAATTTCACAGCTCTGGTATGCTTTCCTGAAACAGAAAACATAACATCCAATTGAATCAGTCTCTGATTTTTCTGATTGAAATATTCATTTCGCTCAGCACTGTACATGTCTTGGTTCCAGTTGAAGTGAGGATTATTCCAAGCCTTGGCTTGAAGCAAATCACCTTCGGACGCTTCAACTTTGTAATGCGAACTTAGAAGCGGAAGGCTTTCTTCTAATAATATCCCAACGGCTTCCATGTAGGTCACCTCGAGAATTGTTTCGGGTTCTTTTGTCTCCTGAGCCTTCAGGGCTCCGTTAACAATAAAGCATAGCAGTACTAATACATACTTATTCATGTTCATGAAATAAATTTGAAATGTAAATACAATAAGAGAATATCAACCTAAAAATATAGGATGAATAGGGTAAAACGCTAAAAATTTGAATGATTTAAATTCTGAGGATACTGATAAAAATCAATATATCCTTTACGAAGTTAATTTGGGTTGAGAAATTGAAATTCTCTGAAAAATCTATTATTATGAATAAAAGTGAAAACTTTTGAGTAAAAAGGAAAATAACCGAGTTACTTACCTTTTGATTTCCATTTACGGTAAAAGAAACGGATGATTCCCTACCACCAATAACTAACCCATTATCCGCCTGAGAAAAATGAGGAGTTTCAATTTGATCCATGGAAAAATCTCCAGGCTCTTCAATTTTCCCAAATCCTTCTCCCCACATTGGAAAAGCAATGAGCGAAATCAAAAGTAAAACTGCCAATCGAGACATCAAGAAATATTTTCACAAAAGTAAATAAACTATTTGAAGAAAAAAATTATAATATGTTGAATTGCAAAAACCTTTTAGGAGAAATTTTAATGTGCCCAAGGTCTTTACCGCTAAAGCTTCATGCTTTCGTTTTTGGCCATTGACGACTTGAAATACGGCTTTGCCTAAAGTGAGTCCAAGATCTCAGGTTAAATTTATCCAGCGCCCAATTACTTGGATAATCGCTCATGAACGGCGCAATGACTAGTGGCAGTCCAGTAATCAATACGTTGTGGCATAGACACATACAGACACTGAGTATTGATTTTGGCGGGGCTAACAAAGATGAAAATTAAGGTGGCTTAAAGGTTTTGTTCTGAAATCGTTAAGATTTTTTAATTCAAAAAAGCCGGCCCCATGCTCTGAGACTCTTAATAAATATTGAATTGACAATGATTGATGAAACTTTCGCACCGAAAAGCGAGTAAAAAGCATTAACTAAGCATGTTGCATACATAACACGATTCGCAAAAAAGTATGATGATTGAAATTTGGGCCAAAACCCTTCCCTTTGTTATTACAATGGCTAGTTTTCTATTAGTTGGATGTCAATATGATTCTGTTCCAGCTGCGTGTTATGAAATAGAGTTTGTGGGAAAAGATAATTGCCGTGGAGGGATTCTTGTTTCTGTCATTAGCCAAAAGCAAATAGGAGAAACCCTAACATATTCTGATGGAAAAACTTATCCAAATGTTATAATGGTCTATTCTGAAGTTGAACTACCTAGTTTTACCAAAGGATTTGTTCAAATAAGAGATTTTGATAAGAGCAGGGAAATTATCTGCCCACCAAACAATAACACTATTTCAAAAGTACCAACTAAAATGGCTGTCTTTTGGAGTGAAGAACCGTGTCGATTTCCGGCTTGAGGAGACTTTTTGTAATAAAGATGCCATGACTTCAATTCTGAATTGTCTTCTAAAACAGAACCTCGATTTTCATGTTTCAAATAATTAATATGTTAGCATAATTTATAAGGATAGTAAGTGAACTCTATCAGTGACAAATGATAAAGGATAGAGAATCATTAATCAATACCATTTCTTAAATTACAATTTTTAGGTGGTCAAACATCCCATTTAAATAAATTATAAAAGAAAAAAGAACTTCAACAGCTACGATGATCAAAAATTACTTCAGATATTCTTAATAAAAAACCGAGATGAAAATCACCCCGGATTTTTCAACAATAGACCCTGTTTAAAATATTTTAAAGCTAAAGATTCTACAAGTTTGGAAGAATTAAATATTTTCTATAATTCAATCTAAGATAATTGACTAAATCCTCATTTTGATTATGAAACCTTTTGTATAATTCAATGTTAGATCCGAAGATTGAACATTTCACATTTGCCGTCTGCATTTTTTTTACTCTACTAGTATAATTATTTATTCGACTACATATTGATAATCATATTACACCTGAGATGGAGATCAAGACAATATGTTAGAATTTGTATATTGCAGCCACCCCTAGGGTAGTTTGGCTATTTTTAGTATAAAGACCATCAGCGTCCATAAACTGCTGAGAACCCTGCTCATATCCTGCATCATCCAATTTCTTGAATACATCCATTCTCAATTCTGGTTTAAGAAGAAGATGACCACCTGCCAGTTTAACATTTGTTGTAAAAGTTAGTGCATTAACAGAAGTCCCCATATATGAACCACTAAGGTTGTCATAATTACGGAGACCCCTTGCTCCATCTTCGTTGTTAAAATGCTCGCCTCTTAAGCCTAAACTTACCACGTCGGTAACTGAATAAGTGAGGTATAAATTTGCTCCATACCAGTCTTTCTTAGAAAGAACATCGCCATCAGCTGGGATAAATGTGCCTGGTGATCCTAAAGCACCTTTTTGGGTCCCAATCATAAACCAATACCCGATATTAAATTTTTCCGATACTTGATACCCCCCATTAAGATCGTAAACTGTAAAATTCCCTTCTGGTGTTTTGCCGAATTCATCTGCACTTGACTCATTTGTATTAATGTAGTTGAAATAAATACTTAGACCTTCAGCCGGTGCCAAAGAAAGTTGTCCGATCAACCCCTTCGCACGGTTATTATCCTGGACATAGTCGAAACCATTTACAACTCCTAACATTAATGACACTTTTTCGCTAAACGCATAGGTTGATTTCAAGCCAGTATGGTAGAAAGGGATGCCACTATTGAAAGTGTGGTTGATGGAGTAGAAAAAGTTAAGCGGAGCATCGATGTATTCGTAACCTATATGGGTCCCGAATTGTCCAAGCGTAAAAGACAATTTATCAGTTGCGTTGTATTTAAAATACGCTTGCTTGATCATAAGAGCAGAAAAGAAGTCATCTTTTCCAACTTGGTATCCATAAGCAGGAAATGCTGTAGGAACGTTACCGTAATTTCCATATTGTGCATTTGGCCCATAGGCCAAGTCAACCACTGCTTCCGATTTGTTGTTCGTATATGTGAATACAGTTTGAACCATACCCAGTGCAAATTGATCAACTTTTCTATCGAATCCACGACCTACACCTGAAACGCCCATGTTATCACGGGATGCAGGATTATTAAAATTCGTAAAGTAGTAAGAATCAAGGTAACCTGAGATCGTCAGTTTACCTTCATCTTCTATCGGGTCAGCTTCATCTATAGTCTGCACTCCGGATTCAGTTTCTGATGGCTGCTTGATAGTCGGCTGGCTTGACAGATTAGTCGGGGCACTCGATGAAAATCCGGAGAGATCCCCTGATGAAGCCGAAAGAACCTGAAAGTTATTTCCTTTTTTAGAAGCTTTAGAATTAGCTAGAAGGGAATTATTCACAGGTTCAGATGAAGTCTGAGAAGAAATTACTTTAGTTTTTTCATCAACTTGAGCAATAACTGCATGTGCCAAGGACATTTGAAGGCACAAAAGTAGTAGTATAAAATTTTTCATTTTAGTTTTGGTTGTTGGTTAATGATAGAGTTGACTAATAGGACCCCGGCCCGTTTGAAAGAGAGTCGCGTTTTTTTCGTCGGGCGGGGTTTTTTATTGTTTTTGGACTATTCGTCGAATACTATGGTATATCCTCTGATTCCGTGTTCGTGAGAATCCAATCCTGATTTTTCGTGCTCTTCAGACACTCTGATACCCACTGTGATTTTTAGAATATAGAAGATGATGAAGGCTGAAGAAAAGGCTGTAGCGCCACATATAGCTGCCCCGATCAATTGAGTAAGGAAGGAATGGTCAGGGTTGGTGGAGAAAATACCAACTGCCAAAGTGCCCCACACTCCGCAAGTCAAGTGCACAGAAACGGCACCTACCACATCGTCTAGTTTTAGTTTATCAAGAAGAATTGAGGAAAGGACTACCAAAACCCCGGCAACTAATCCGATTATAATCGCTGAACCCGGAGTGATCACATCAGCACTGGCTGTAATTCCTACCAGACCTGCCAGGATTCCGTTCAGAACCATTCCAAGGTCCAGCCTTTTGAAAGCAAAATATGCTGTAAAGAACGCACTCAATGCACCTGCACAGGCTCCAAGACATGTCGTCACTAAAACCAAAGAAACCAAGGCAGGATTTGCAGAAAGCACAGATCCACCATTGAATCCAAACCATCCCAGCCATAACATAAATGCACCTATTACTGCAAGCGGGATACTAGCTCCTGGCTTATCTACAGTTTTACCATTTACATATTTACCAATTCTTGGACCTACAAGGATTACTCCGGCTAAGGCTCCCCAGCCACCCACTGAATGCACCAATGTGCTTCCTGCGAAGTCATAAAATCCCATTTCTTTTAAAGCCCCACCACCCCATTGCCAGCTACCGATCAATGGATAGACAAGTCCGACAAAAAATAAGGTGAAAATCAAATATGCCCAGAGTTTAACTCGCTCAGCGATAGCGCCAGAAACGATTGTTGCACAGGTTGCTGCAAACATTGCCTGAAAAAGAAAATCCGTCCAATAGGTGTATCCTCCACTGGCATAATCTGCAGTAACATCGGCGTTCTCAGGATTAAACCAAAACATGCTCCATCCCGCTGTATCAAAACTGAACCATCCAGGGGTATCAAAACCGGGATACATTAAATAAAATCCTACAGCTGCATAGGTTAAAATACCAATAACTGGAGTGACCGTGTTTTTGAATAATATGTTCACTGTGTTTTTAGCCTGGCCAAATCCAGTTTCAATAGTAGCAAATCCGAGATGCATAATAAATACCAAAGCTGTACAGAGCATCATCCATACGTTATTGGTAGTAAAGAGATTGTTGGCAAGTTCTGCCGAAACATCTAAGGGAATGGCCACATCTTGGGCCAACAGGGTAGCGTAATACGTCATAGGTTTGAGGTTAAATTTTAAACTACAATGAGAATTTTAACAGTATAAATGCTAAAGCTCGATTCGAATGTAATTAGAAATTAAACAAAAAAACAAACTACTTTTTGTCAAAAAATCATTTTTACTGACTTTTAATGATCAAAAATGAATCAATTTTTACATTTTTTACAATTTTATTTAAAATTTAGGATCAATTTTAACCCTACCACTAATTATATTAAAATTCTTAAAAGCTTTAGATTATTTTTCGAAATCGATTACGAAAGAGCCATATAAGAATTTTATCTATTTTATAAGCATTTTTACAAAATAAAATACCAAAAAAATGGTTTTGACAAGATTTTAATACAATAGATAGTTATTGCGAAAAATATAAATTTTCAAAAAATAGAAATTAATTTTAACCATATTTTAATTTTTTGACATGAAAATTGAATTATAAGGTCAAATAATAAGCCATAAAACCAAAAAACCCGAAATTAATCCGGGTCTAGGTATTTATATATAGGTATGGAAAATTATTTTTCGAGTGAAGCAAATTCTTTGGCGAAATAGGTCAAAATCACCTTTGCCCCGGCACGTTTTATACTTAGTAAGACTTCCTGCATAGCTCTTTCTCCATCAATCCAGCCTTTTTCTGAGGCGGCTTTAATCATACTGTATTCTCCAGATACGTTGTACGCAGCAATTGGCAGCGGATAATTATCATGGAGCAAGCGTATCACATCTAAATAGGATAAAGCCGGCTTTACCATCAGAAAATCTGCTCCTTCATTCATATCGAGATCAGCTTCAATCAACGCTTCTTGAATGTTGGCCGGATTCATCTGATAGGTCTTCTTATCTCCGAATTTCGGAGCTGAATCTAACGCATCCCGGAACGGTCCATAAAAAGCACTTGCGTATTTTGCTGTGTAAGACATGATGGAAGTTTCAGTAAATCCATTTTCATCCAGTAGATCACGGATGAACCCGACTCTTCCGTCCATCATATCTGATGGACCCAAAATATCCACACCGGCATCCGCTTGCGCCAAGGACATTCTTCCCAATATTACCAGGGTTTCATCGTTAAGAATCTTTCCGTTTTTCACCAATCCATCATGTCCATCGCTACTATAAGGATCCATGGCCACATCAGACATGAGGCATACCTCGGGGAATTGCTTTTTAATTTCGCGAAGCGCTTTAAGATAAAATGTGTCAGGGTTATAACTTTCGAAAGCAATGGGATCCTTCAATGATTCAGGATAAGCTGGAAAGACATCAAACCCTTTAATTCCGAGTTTGAGGCAAGATTCAATTTCGGAAAGCATCGTGTCAATTGAAAATCTGAATATCCCCGGCATTGAATTCACCTCGATCTTCCTATGAGATCCGTCCACCAAAAACAAGGGATAAATCAGGTCTTTGACCGATAGACTTGTTTCTTCTACCATTTCCCGGATGGCAGCCGATTTTCTGTTTCTTCTGGGTCTTCTTTGCATGATATTTAAAACAACAGCTTGATTTGGCTCAAGTCCAATTCTGTATAGTCCTCTATATATAAGTCACATTTTGGTAATTCTTCCTTGGTATGGGTGGAAAGTACCCCCACCACCTTCATTCCTGCATTTAATCCGGCAGATGCTCCTGAGAATGAATCTTCAAAAACCAAACACCGATTTGGTTCCACCCCAAGTAAAAATGCACTTTTCAAATAGACTTCCGGATCAGGCTTATGCCTGGAGACATCCTCAGATGCAAGCTTGGATTCTAATAAATCATATAGATTCAAAGTTCCAATGATCAAATCCAAATTAGCCCGCGGAGCTGATGTCGCGACTCCGGTTGGAAGATCTTTTGATTTGAGCATACTGAAGAAATTCAGGAAGCCTGGAATCGGATCTACTTCCGATTTATAAATTTCCCGAAAAAGGCTTTCTTTTTCATCCTCCAGCAAAAGCAACTCCTCACCTTCGATTTTCCTTCCCAGAAAATGACTCAAGATGTACCCGTTATTCTTGCCATACATATGTAGTATAAACTCTTCTTCAGAAGGAAAGAGGTTTCTTTTTTCAAAGAAAATTTTGAAAGCTTGAGAATGAAAAGGATTGGTATGGCAAATCACCCCATCCATGTCAAAAATTACTGCTTGAAGCATGCGCTATTTTTCAAATTCAGAAATTGTCTTTTCAATAATATCGCAGCATTCATGAATCTGATCCTCAGTAATGACCAATGGAGGAGCAAATCGGATGATATTCCCATGAGTCGGTTTTGCAAGCAGACCATTTTCCTTCAATGCTACACAAATGTCCCAGGCAGTACTGCTTTCCGGTGAATCGTTAATCACCACTGCATTTAATAGACCTTTGCCTCTGACTAATTTGACAATTTTATACTTTTCAACAAGGATTTGCATCCTTTCACGGAAAATTACGCCCAATTTCCGTGCATTTAGCGCTAGTTTTTCGTCTTTGACTACCTCTAAAGCAGTCATAGCTACTTTGGTCCCAAGAGGATTCCCTCCGAAAGTGGAACCATGCTGACCAGGTTTGATCACACCCATAACATCCTTATCGGCCAAAACAGCAGAGACGGGATAGAATCCTCCGGAAATTGCTTTTCCCAGAATCAACATGTCGGGCTTAGTATATGTTTCCTGCTTTTCACAGTGACCTTCACATGTGCAATTACCACAAACTGCCAAAAGTGAGCCCGTACGAGCTATCCCGGTTTGAATTTCATCTGCAATAAGAAGAACGTTTTTTGCAGAACATGCCTCTTTTGCTTTTCGAATAAAATCATCCGCGGGAGTGTAAACACCTGCTTCTCCTTGAATCGGTTCGATAAGGAAGGCAACAACCCCGGGAGTCTGCAAAGCAAGCGTCAAAGCTTGAATATCATCAAATGGAATTCGAATGAATCCATCTGTGTAAGGGCCGAAGTTTTTTCGGGCATTTTCATCATTAGAAAAAGAAATAATGGTGGTAGTTCTTCCATGGAAATTATTTTCCGCCACAATAATTTTGGCTTCATTTTCTGCAACACCTTTTTTCTCATATCCCCACTTTCGGGCAATTTTGACTGCGGTTTCAACGCCTTCTGCACCGGTGTTCATTGGTAGCACCATGTCAAACCCAAAATACTCTGTTATATATTTTTCGAACGGACCTAAAACATCATTGTAAAAAGCTCTGGAAGTCAGGGTCAAAATGCCAGCTTGTTCGATCAGAGCATTTTTTATTCTTGGGTGACAATGTCCCTGATTGACTGCCGAGTAGGCTGAAAGAAAATCAAAATACCGCTTTCCTTCCACATCCCATAAGAATACACCTTCACCTTTTGCCAAGACAACCGGCAATGGGTGATAATTATGCGCACCGTACTTTTCTTCCAATTCAATTGCCTGAAGGCTTAAAGTGATATTCTCCATGTTTTAGTTAATTTTGCACTTCTCTGCATAAATAAGAGATCACAAATATAGCAATTGCCATCTCGAATGCCGCTCAAAGAAGATAAGAACCAAAAGCAGGTCCCCCAGCTTTCACCAGAAGATTACTATTTCAACAGTAATGGTCTAATGGTTTTCACCGAAAAGTATCATCTAAAGCGAGGCACGTGCTGCGGAAGCGGATGTAAGCATTGTCCCTTTCCGAAAGGCTGAAACAAGATTGAATATTTTTAAAACTCACTGTTGTTAATTCCCTTAAAGTTCCGATATTTGCAAACTCATTAAGAAACGCATCCCATTTACGATACTATATCATGGCAAAAGTTTGTGACATTACCGGAAAAAGACCTCGAGTAGGTAACAACGTGTCCCATGCAAACAACAAGACAAAACGTAGATTCTACCCAAATCTTCACAAGAAGACATTCTACGTTCCTGAGGAAGACGCATGGATCACTTTGAAAGTGTGCACTAAAGCATTGAAGACGATCAATAAGAACGGTATTACTGCAGTTTTGAAAAAAGCTCAGGAAAACGGGATGATTGTAATCAGATAATCAAAGTCACGACCCATAAATCAATACTAAGATGGCTAAGAAAGGAAATAGAGTACAAGTGATTATGGAATGCACAGAGCACAAAAACTCTGGTCTTCCAGGTACTTCAAGATACATCACCACCAAAAACAGAAAAAACACTACTGAAAGATTGGAACTGAAGAAATTCAACCCAATCATGAAGAAAATGACTGTTCATAAAGAAATTAAGTAATTAGCTCGGGAGCAATTCCGGTAAAACACAAAAAAAATGGCTAAGAAAGTAGTAGCAACCCTGAAAAAAGAAGGTGGCGTAGCTTACGCCAAGGTTATCAGAGCAATTAAGTCTGACAAGACAGGCGCTTACACCTTCAAAGAAGAAATGGTTCCTGCCGCAATGGTACAGGAAACACTAAACAAATAAATTGCCTCAGGCACATTTTAGGATTCGAGTCCCTCTGCCCATCGGTCAGTAGGGACTTTTTAGTTATATTCCACTTTTAACTCTTATGCAGCATGGGAATCTTTGGTTTTTTTTCGAAGGACAAAAAAGAAAGCCTCGATCAGGGCCTTCAAAAATCCAATGAAAACATTTTCTCTAAAATTAGTAAAGCTGTAGTAGGCAAATCGAAAGTTGATGAAGATGTTCTGGATGAATTGGAAGAAATTCTGATTACTTCTGATGTGGGAGTAGACACCACCATTAAGATTATCCGAAGAATTGAAGAACGAGTAGCCCGGGACAAATACCTAAATACTACTGAACTCGATCAAATCCTTAAAGAGGAAATAGCCTCTCTTCTGGAAGAAAACAACACTCAGGATTTATTAGATTTTGACATTCCTGCAGATAAAAAACCATACGTAATAATGGTTGTTGGCGTGAATGGGGTTGGAAAAACTACCACTATTGGTAAGCTGGCTAATCTTTTTAAAAGCGCAGGCAAATCAGTTGTATTAGGAGCTGCAGATACATTCAGAGCAGCGGCAGTGGATCAGTTGATTTTGTGGGGAGAGAGAGTTGGAGTGCCGGTTATTTCGCACGGAATGAACACAGATCCGGCTTCCGTTGCTTTTGATGCTGTGAAACATGGTGTAGACACAAATGCCGATGTGGTAATTGTGGATACTGCGGGCAGACTTCATACTAAAGTAAATTTGATGAACGAGCTTGGGAAAATTAAGCGAGTGATGCAGAAGTTTATCCCCGATGCTCCCCACGAAATCCTGTTAGTATTGGATGGCTCAACTGGCCAAAATGCTTTTATTCAAGCCAAGGAGTTTACAAAAGCAACAGAAATCAGTGCGCTTGCAATCACAAAACTGGATGGAACTGCTAAAGGTGGCGTTGTCATCGGCATTTCAGATCAATTCAAAATTCCAGTCAAATACATCGGAGTAGGTGAGAAAATGACTGACCTCCAAATCTTCAATCGAAAGGAATACGTTGATTCTCTGTTCAAAAAAAAATAATCAAAAGCACATTTTAGAAATGCCCCACTTAATACCGGGGCATTTTTTTTGCCAAAATTTGAACAATTGATTTTTATTATCGTAATTCACAATGATATCATTTTAACATCATATTGAAATGGAAAAACTTTCAAAACCATCTTCAGGATACCTCGATCTCCTAATCGAACTTGCACTCTTGGCAGGAACAGTATTCGCATTTGTAAACGGCCAATATGTCGTGGGAGCCGCCACCACTTTGTTGTTTTTTGTCTTCATGGGAGGATTCTTTATCGTAGATCCAAACAAGGCTGTTGTGCTCTTGCTGTTTGGAGAGTACAAAGGAACGGTGAAAAGCAATGGTTTCTTTTGGGTCAATCCATTTATGATCAAAAGGAAAATCTCTCTTCGGGTCAGAAACTTTGAGAACAAGCCTTTGAAAGTGAATGACAAAATCGGTAACCCAGTCATGATCGGAACCATTGTAGTATGGCAGGTGGAAAATACATTCAAGGCTTCCTTTGATGTCGATGATTACGAAAATTTCGTGCATCTCCAAACTGATGCCGCTGTCAGAAAAATGGCTGGATTGTATCCATACGATAATTTTGAAGCTGAGCAGGCCGAAATCACACTTCGCTCCGGTGTAGAAGAAGTAAATCATTCCCTGGAGGGAGAAATCAGCGATAGACTGAATCATGCAGGCATCAAAGTCATCGAGGCCCGCATTTCTCACCTGGCCTATTCCTCTGAAATTGCTTCGGCAATGCTCCAAAGGCAGCAAGCTACTGCAATAGTCGCTGCAAGGCAAAAGATCGTGGAAGGAGCAGTAGGAATGGTAGAAATGGCGCTGGAAGACCTGAAAATCAAAAACATCATCGAATTTGACGAGGATAAAAAAGCGATCATGGTTTCCAACCTGATGGTAGTACTTTGCTCTGACAAAAGCGCTACTCCTGTTTTGAACGTCGGCACTCTCCATCAATAATCATGGGCAATCGGGTCTTCAATGAAAGTCAAAGCTATCGGGGAACCTGGGTGATCTACTTGATTTTGCTTGTGGAATTACCAACCTTGATTTTGATGCTCATTTTATTCTTTTCTTCGGGAGAAAAGAAAGAGATCGGTTTCGCCTTGATTTTTGTGGTCAGCATTTTGGGCTTGGTTCTGAGCCTGATTTTTAATATCAAATTAGAAACTCGAATAGATGGTACCGGAATTCATTTTCGGTATTTTCCCTTTATTCGCAACTGGAGGTTGATACCAAAAAACTCAATCATATCAACTGATGTAATTTCCCTTAACCCATTATTGGATTTTGGTGGATGGGGAATGAAAGCAAACAAAACCACCAAGCTATTCAATATTACAGGAGATCAGGGACTTTTGATTGACTCGGGTAAATCAAAAAAAGTACTTCTTGGCACACTAAAATCCAAAGAATTGAAAATCTTTTTGGAGGATTGGAGGGAGGGTTAAATTATGGCAGCAAAAAAAGCATTTGCGCTTCGACTCGACGAGGAAATGATGAAAGCTCTCGAAAAATGGGCTGCGGATGAGTTTCGCAGTACCAATGGTCAATTGGAGTGGATTATTAGGGAATCCCTCAAAAAAGCTAGCCGACTTCCAAAAAATCTTCCGTGAGATTCCAGGGAGAAATAGTAACCTGCATACTAGTTTCATAAAAAGCAATTTTGTTGCCTGAATTAATGAACTCGTTGGTATTTTTAATGAATAGCAGGTTTTATGGACTCCTGAATATTTTCCAGTCTAAGACTTCTTATGATTTGGTAACTTGCAACATCAAATCCCACTAGATGAAGTCTGCAATCAGTTTTGTTATTAGGTACATCCCAAGGAGCTTTTTACAAAGAGTGAGTCCTTTGGTCATGAAGGTCTTTGCCCAGATGAACATGGGGAATTCAGTTCAATGTCCCGTTTGTGAGCACTCATACAGTAAGTTCCTTCCTTATGGAAGAATAGCCAGACCTAATGCACTTTGTCCAAACTGTTTGGCTCTTGAGAGACATAGATTAATGTGGCTATTTCTGAGAGAGAAAACAGACTTCTTCACCGCCAACCTGAGGGTTCTTCATATTGCGCCTGAGCATTGTTTCATCGAGAGATTTGAGGCATTGCCCAATCTGGACTATATCACTGCAGATATTGAATCTCCTTTGGCTAAAGTGAAAATGGACGTTCATGACATTCCTTTTACAGACAATAGCTTTGATGTTGTATTTTGCAATCACGTGCTTGAGCATGTGACAGATGATCTGAAAGCCTGCTCAGAATTTAACAGGGTTTTAAAACCTACAGGTTGGGGTATTTTACAATCTCCGGTTTACAATTTGGAGAAAACACTTGAAGACAATTCTATTACGGATGCTTCAGAACGAGAACGGATTTTTGGACAGCGGGATCACGTCAGAAAATACGGAAAAGATTATGCATCAAGGCTGAGAAATTCCGGAATCAAAATCGAGGAAAATAACTTCGTAAAAGAACTTGAGCCGGCATTGGTTTCCAAGTTTGCACTTCCAATTAATGAGACAATTTTCGTCTGCCGAAAAGGGAATTAACCCTTGGAAAGCTTAATGAAAAGCTCCCAAATGAGTCCCATTCCATAGGAAAGCAACTGGACAAAAGAGGTAATCAGACTCAAAATCCCAGATTTCAAAGATTTGGATTTCTGGGAAGCAGAAACCAAAATCAAAATACTCCAGGTTCCAATTATCAACAGCTGCATCCAGAAAATTGATTTTGCAACGGCTTGGGTAAAAAGCATACTTACGCAAAAAAGCAGAAAGAAAACAGGCATTAGATGAACTGGCTGAATAGCTTCCGGATGAAATCTTGAGACATTCACCCTGTTTCTTCCAAAGGAAAATGCCTGATATGCAAAAGATTTTAAAGTGTTTTTCCTCTTGTGATAGACAAAGGCTTCTTGAACCAGCTCAAGCCGGAATCCTGCCTTTTTGGTTCGAATGCTCAACTCAATGTCCTCAGCTCTGTTTGGATCTAAAAACCCTCCGGTTTGATTAAAAACTTCCCGGGATACTCCCATGTTAAATCCCCTTGCTTGAAACTTCGTAGGATCTTTAAGCTTACCGCGTATGCCTCCTGTAGTAAGGAAAGAGGTCATCGCAAAATCCATCGCTTTTTGCAAAGGAGTAAAATTCTGATCTGCAGCATCGGGACCACCAAAAGCATCCAATTTTCGGCTGTTAACAGCACTTTTTAGATGGCATAAATAATCTTGTGGAAGAATAACATCTGAATCAAGTATTACAAAAAAATCTCCTTTTGCTATCTTCATTCCATTATTTCGGGCAAATCCCTGACCTTGATTCTCTTGATATAGGTATTGGACAGGAAACTTCGCCTTGAATTTTTCAACTACCTTTTCGCAGGTAAACTCAGATCCATCTTCAATCAGTATGACTTCAAAATCCATTTCCGATTGAAGAGCCAGACTTTCAAAAAGTTCGTTGGCCTCTCCCGGTCTGTTAAAAACCGGTATAATGACTGAAAAAAACATCAGAAATTCAGATTTAACTCCTCGTCGATTTTATACTCTGTTTCTTTGGCTTGATTAGAAGTCATAAGTTCGGCTATAAATCCAGTTACAAAGAGCTGAACACCGATTATCAAAGCTACTAAAGCAAGAAAAAACAGCGGCTGATCCACAATTTCGCGAACAGCCAATCCCTTACTAAGTCCGTAAATTTTTTCAAAAATCAACCAGCCAGTAATTATAAAGCCTGTCAGGAATGAAATCATTCCAAGCAAGCCAAAGAAATGCATTGGCTTTTTCTTATAGCGATGAACGAATGAAACAGAAATCAAGTCCAGAAATCCGTTTAAAAAACGCTCAAATCCAAACTTAGAATAGCCATACTTCCTCGCTTGATGCTGAACTATTTTCTCTCCGATTTTACCAAAACCATTCCACTTAGCAAGCAACGGA
>VFKK01000192.1 GCA_009885605.1 Cyclobacteriaceae bacterium
AATCATCCTGCTCAATACATTGGGAATTCAGGAGGCTAAGGATAGTTCATCGGTAGAAAACATCATCACGACCTACGATGACCTTTACAAGGCAAATCTGGAATTTGAGGTAATGATTTCTTCGGATGTGAAAGAAGTGCAGAATTACGTGGCATCAATGAAACGTGGCTTTGAATTGGTTCAAAATCAGGGTTTGCTGACCAATCAGACCATTCTGAAAATCCAGGAAACGCTCGAAGGCAACAATGCGGGCTTTCGAAAACTTCCCGGCACAGCCTTGAAAAATGCACAAACAGGCGAAACAATCTATCTCCCGCCACAAGATCCTGAGGAAATCCTGAACCTGATGGCCAATCTGGAGAAGTTCATCAATGATCCGGAATTGAGTGATTATGACCCGCTGGTGAAGATGGCGTTGATTCATTTTCAGTTTGAGAGTATTTACCCATTTTATGACGGAAATGGGCGAACAGGAAGGATTTTGAATATTCTCTTTCTAATTCTCTCAGGTTTGCAAAAGCTCCCAATCCTCTATCTCAGCAATCATATCATCCGAAACAAGACTGATTATTACCGTTTGCTTCAGGCAGTTCGTGAAAATGGAGATTGGGAATCCTGGTTCCTCTTTATGATCGATGGTGTGGAAAAGACCGCTCGTGAAACCATTAGTTTGATCGGGCAAATCAAGCTTCTCATGGCAGAGCAAAAGATGCTTTTGAGAGACAATTACAAGTTTTACAGTCAGGAATTGCTGAATAGCCTTTTTGCACATCCTTACACCAAAATCGAGTTTGTTGTCAGAGACTTGGGGGTTTCAAGAATCACCGCTGCCAATTACCTCAACAAACTGGCAGAAGACGGATTCCTTCGAAAGGGAAAACTGGGAACGGGTAATTACTATGTGAATGAGAAGTTGTTTGCGATATTGAGCCGGTAAAATCCGTCTCAGAGTATATTGCTGAAATATTTCCCGCCGATTCTCTCAGATTTATTACACAGATATTCACCGATTTAGGCATGTGTTAATCTTTGTATTTTGTTGTGCAAATCTGTAGGAACCCTCCTAAAAACTGAAGTCCCGCTTCGGGAGGAGCAGGACTTCTTAATTTCAGATCAGTGTGAATCAGTGTATTTTTCTTTGTAGATCTGTGGGAAATCCCTTATCAGAACTTCAAACTCAAGCCCAGCAGGAAATTGGTCCCTGCCATGGGATAGAAATAATTCTCCGTCACCAATTCTCGATTGCTCGTCTCTCCCGGCACAAAGTAGCTGAACGTATAGCCGTTTGGCTCATACATTTCATTGAAGACATTGTTGATCAGCAGATTCAGCTCCAGACTTTTGAAGTAGCGAGGCTGCACTTTGTAGCTGATTCGGAGATCATTGGTAAAGAAAGCATCCAAAGCCTTGGACTCATTCGAGGTATTGTCCAGGAATTGCTGACCAACGTACTTGCTCAGCCAGTTCAGCGAGAGGTTCTTCACAGGCTTAAACTCGATGATTGCCGAAGCCACTGTATTTGGAGAAAAGGCGATATCGGTATCAGTATAGGAAATCGCTTCCTGACGGAAATCCTCCACGCTGTAGTCATCTATGTACTCGGTAAACTCCGCAATCTTGTTTTGGCTGAATGCAATATTTCCCCCAAAAATCCAGGATTTTGAAAGCTGGAAAGTACCGTCGAGTTCGATACCTGCGCGATAGGAAGATTCCACATTTTCCCGGATATAAGCTCCCACATCATTAATCTGCCCAGTCAGGATCAGCTGATCTTTGTAATCCATGAAGTAGAAATTGGCATTGTAGGAGAATCTTCCTGCTTTGGCACGAACACCCGCTTCGATGTTATTCAGTCTTTCAGGTTTTGGAACTTCCGTGATAGGATTGTCGGTAAAGTCTGATCGGGTTGGTTCTCGATTGGCAACGGCATAGCTGGCGTACCAGGTTTTACCGGATGTTTCGTAGCTGAAGCCAAACTTCGGATTGAAGAACGAATAATTCTCCTGCCCATCCACGATTCGCTGATCGTCATTTATACCTGCGAAAGAATAGTTGATTCCACGCATTTGAAGGTCTCCAAATAGATTCAATCCCGGCTTCAATTCGTAAGTGGCTTTCAGATAAATGTTCCTATCGTCCTTGATCGCATTGTTGTCGTAGTAGCGGTCGCGGATGTTCGTGTTTCCGGCAACTCGCGCCCAGATGATTTCTCCGAAATGTCCCCCGTCGTAGCGATTGGCACCACCACCGAGGATCAGATCCCATTTTCCGTCAGTCGATACATAATTCACCGAACCTACAAATCCGTAGAAATCATTATCCAACCATCTTCTGCGGACGATATCTGTGCTTTCGATGATTTCTCCACCAATTTCAACATTGGGTAATCCATAGTTTTCGAACTCGTCATCTTCTCTGAATTGCTCGTAATATCCCCGACCGTACGTGTAGTGCATTGCCAGATTTGTCTTCCAGTTCGAACCTATTTTACCGGTGTAGATCAACTGATAATGATCCTGCTGGTAGTTGTCCGTTTCGTTTTCGTAGGTGTAATAATTGGAAGTCCGGTCCGTTTCGAGCTTGGATTCAGGCAATCCATACCAGCTTTGGTAGGTTTGCTCTTTTCCGGAGAAAGCATTGAGCTTGATGACGTGATTTTCCCCATAAAAGCCTCCTGACACAAACCAACTAGTCAAATCTGAAGATGCGCGATCGACGTATCCGTCAGAAGTGATTTTTGACAAGCGTGCATCTACTGCGAAGCGATTGTTGAGCAGACCAGTTCCGGCTTTCACTGTATGTCTCCAGGTATTGAAAGACCCGAAACCGTTATCCACTTGTGCATAGGCTTCATCTTGTCGGGTGTCAGTCTGGAAGTTCAGGCTTGCGCCGAAAGTTGCAGCCCC
>VFKK01000244.1 GCA_009885605.1 Cyclobacteriaceae bacterium
ACACCGTGTGAACCGGTTTCGTTGATTTTACCTTTTCCACGACCACCAGCATGAATCTGAGCTTTGATCACATACCAGGAAGTACCGGTTTGAGCGTTTAACTTTACAGCAGCCTCGTATGCAGCTTCAGGGGTATCAGCAACTATGCCCTCCTGAATTTTAACTCCGTAACTCTTTAATACTTCTTTAGCCTGATATTCGTGAATATTCATGTGTATGTGTTTTACTTATCAAAAGCCACATGGAATCTAGCATGGCTGGTAATTCTCCCAGCAATTGACTTTTCAGTCGTGCTCGATTTCATCCTTTGGAAATTTTTGCCCGAAGTTAAGGTTTACGACTCGATAAATCAAACCTGGCTTTTCTCCTTTTTCCCAAAAAAAGCCGTTAATTCCTTTAATTGAGGGATTTGTTTTAATTTTAGGAAGACAAAATATGTTAGCATGCTGATAGCCAACGGGATCCATAAAAGCTATGGAAACCTACATGTATTAAAAGGTGTGGATTTGGAAATAATCCAATCCGAAATCGTTTCAATCGTAGGATCTTCGGGTGCCGGAAAAAGCACCCTTTTGCATATTCTGGGGACACTTGATCAGCCTGATCGGGGTCAATTAAAGATGAACGGAGTAAATCTTTTAAAACTGAAAGGGGATGAGCTGGCCAAATTCAGAAATGAACAAATCGGGTTTATTTTTCAGTTTCACAACCTGTTGCCGGAATTTACCGCCCAGGAAAACATTCAAATCCCGGGTTTGATTAGACAAACCTCCCCGGAAAAACTCAGTCAGAAGGCAGGCGAATTGGCAGAAATGCTTGGGATCAGCCATCGATTGGATCATAAACCATCGACGCTATCAGGTGGTGAGCAGCAGCGGGTAGCCGTTGCCCGGGCTCTTATCAATAACCCGGCTGTTGTTTTTGCAGATGAACCAAGCGGAAATCTCGATAGTCAGAATGCGAAAGCCCTTCACGATTTGTTCTTTACCCTCCGAAAAGAACTCGGGCATTCTTTTGTAATCGTGACCCACAACGCGGAACTGGCAGATATGGCTGACAGGAAAGTGGTGATGCAAGATGGATTGATTATTTAATAGTTGTTGATTTTTTCAACTTACCCAGCATGCTTTCAATATGTCCTTTTGATTCGAACATGTCCGAAAATATACCGGCTATTTGATGCTTGTTATCTATCAGATAAGTCACCCGTTTTGGCATCTTAATCAAGGGAATCAGGGCGTCATAGGATTTGCAAACTTTCCCATCCTGATCAGAAAGCAGTTCAAATGGAAGTTTGTAGGCTTTTTTAAATTTCTTGTGTGTAGGAATATCATCCCGACTAACGCCATAAACAGGAACATCCAAATTTCTGAATGCTTCAAATTGATCCCGAAACTCGCATGCTTCTGCAGTACAACCCGGTGTAAAATCCTTTGGATAGAAGTATAAAATGAAGGCTTTTCCAACGAGGTTTTCAGACATGTTCAGGATTTGACCTGAGGTAGAGTTAAGTTTGAAATCCGGTGCTTTTTGTCCTATTTGTAAAGCCATGAGTTCTTTTTATTTCAAAACAAGTTTATTGGGAAAGGGTTTCATCCATTCAGATTATTTAAGGATTGACATTATTCCGAGCTTCTTTAATTTATAAAAACTTCCACCACCCAAATTCTCAAAATTGAAAATCTCCGGCGTACAGTCCATGCTTTTGGCTGGGATATTTTTTGCAATGATGAACGTATCGGTGAAGTTTGTCCCTCATATTCCAGCAGTTGAGATTATTGTTTTTCGATCCATTTTTAGTCTGATTTTCAGTTTTGCTGTGCTGAAGCAATTGAAGGTCTCGGTTTTTGGAAATGATAAAGTGGGTCTTATCATCCGGGGAGTCGTTGGATCTATCAGTTTGATTTTGTTTTTCTACACACTTCAGAGGATTCCTCTCGCCAGTGCAGTTACGATCCAATATCTGTCTCCGATTTTCACGACCATCCTTGGAGTATTTATTCTGAAGGAACATGTCCGACCTATTCAATACTTCTATTTCGCGATGGCTTTCGTCGGGGCTGTTGTCATCCAGGGGTTGGATGCTCGGGTGGATTCATTCAGTGTGGTTTTGGGTTTGATTTCCGCGATGGCTTCAGGGGTCGCCTACATTATGATCCGTAAATTGAAAAACAGCGAGCACCCGTTAGTGATCATTTTCTACTTTCCTCTGGTCACTCTTCCTGTTGCCTTGATAATCACCTATTTTGATTGGGTCACTCCTGTAGGGTGGGATTGGTTGATTTTGCTCTGGATAGGAATTTGCACGCAATTTGCCCAATATTTCATGACGATAGCTTACCAAACAGGAAACGTATCCAAGGTATCAAGTCTGAGCTATATGGGAGTTTTGTATGCGCTGATTTTTGGCTTCTTCCTATTTGGAGAAACCTTCGATTTGATGTCTTACCTGGGAATGGGTCTGGTGGTGATTGGGATATTATTGAATTTGAGGGTGAAGTAATAGGAAGGATGACCGATTACAGGTGCGGCTGACAAGAATGACGGGAGAAATTATAATCCGCGGTTTTAAGGTAATTGACGTTTTTTTAAACGGGTTTTCCCTACTATTCAAATTGGAATAAAAAAATCCAGAAGTTTTTGGCTTCCGGATTTTCAATTAAATGGAAAAACGTATGGTTTTGATTGCTTCGGTCTTCCAGTCTTTCAACCAAAAGGATCTCCTTCTGGACTAGAGGTAAAACTATTTCAATTCCAGTTCGATATCTGTAGATGCTTTGATTTTCGTTTCCACCTTTTTGTATAAGATAGCGTTTTTGTCTTTCGTGATTAGCAAAATACCATCTGTCAATACTGCTTTTTCCAATTCAGAAGTTGTGATTCCGCTAAACCATCCTTTTGCGTTTATCTCTAAAAGAGCCAAAGGGTTTTTAACTGCTGCGATGTTAAATAATTCATCATCGTCCTCTGCTTCCAATTCCACATTGAAATCAAATTCGTCATCATCGTTTCCGAAAACTTGAAATTTAAATGGGACAGCCTTGCCATCCACGTATTGGAAAGTACCATCAAGTTGAATGCTTGGCTCGTTTTTATTGTCAATCAGATCGATTTCAAATTCTATCTCTTCATAATTTCCTGAAGGAATGTTGATGAAAAAGTCAACTGATGCATCCAATTCATTGAAATTGATTTTTTTGATTTCAGGGAATTTAAGCTTGATCTCGCGCTCAAATTTACCGTTTTTGTCAACTCCTTCAGTTTCCAATTCGATTTCTTTGACTTGCATGAAACCGCTATTCACATCCAAACCTGCGTTAGAAAGTCTTGCTCCCGGAGTTGAATTAGTGGGGATTTTCACTCCGATTCCGATTTTGACTTCACCGGTTCCAATACTTGTGATAGAAGAGTCCTCATCTTCTGTGCAGGATAATAGAAGAGATGAGCCCAAGGTTAAGCCAAGGAAGAATAATTTTTGGTTAGTTTTCATAACAGTGAAATTTTGTTCATAAGCTTTATCCTATTCAAAAACTTAACCAAATTTTCATAAACTTTTTGAAAAGCTCCGGAAAGAGACCGTTTATATAAAAAAAATGATTGAACCGAGTATAGACTTGAAGTGACTTTATTGGTTTAAATAATTGATTTTAAATAGATTAAGCTTTATTGGCCTCAATTCAAGTGAGAATTTTTACTCGTCAGTTTCTCAGTTTTTTAATTTCATTTCCTTTAAAAAATTTCAATTCTGAGGTCCAAAAGGCTAAAAAAATCTTTTGGCATTCTAAGCTTGAATGAAGCTTGGTCCATTATTCACTGAGACTTACCTTTAGTTATAATTTAACATTATGAAAATCACCGAAGACCTTTATCAGGGGTCACTAGCACTTTTGACCGATTTCTACCAACTCACCATGGCCAATGGCTATTGGAAGTCCGGTAAAGCGGAGCAGGAAGCGGTCTTTAATCTATTTTTCAGGAAGCATCCCTTCCAGGGAGGATTTACCGTTGCAGCCGGGCTGGACTATATGATTGACTACTGTAAAAATTTCAAATTCAAGAAAGAAGATCTGGAATATCTGGGTGCTATGAAAACCAAGGTGGGAAGCCCGATGTTTGAGCTTGAGTTTTTGGATTACCTGGAGAAAATGGAATTCAGCTGCGACATCGAGGCAGTGGAAGAAGGCACGGTTGTATTTCCGAACACTCCTTTGGTACGAGTAAAAGGCTCTTTGATTCAGTGTCAGCTTTTGGAAACTCCGCTTCTTAACATTATCAATTTCCAAACTCTTATTGCTACCAAAGCTGCCCGGATTAACCTTGCCACCCAAGGTCAGCCTGTTTTGGAATTTGGCTTGAGAAGAGCACAGGGAATCGACGGAGCTATTGCCGCTTCTCGTGCAGCTTACATTGGTGGTTGTGCTTCGACCAGTAACGTGCTGGCGGGGAAACTTTTTGGTATTCCTGTTTCAGGAACTCATGCTCATAGCTGGATTATGTCTTTTGAGACGGAGTTGGAGGCATTCGAAGCGTATGCCGAAGCATTCCCTGATCACTGCATTTTTCTGGTAGATACGTATGACACTATTAATGGCGTGCGCAATGCGATTAAAGTCGGTGAGATCTTGCGAAGCAAAGGAAAAGAGATGGTCGGGATCAGGATCGACTCGGGTGATTTGGCTTATTTCAGTAATAAGGCCAGAGAAATGATGGACGAGGCAGGTTTTCCAAATGCGAAAATTGTGGCATCCAATGATCTCGATGAGCATTTGATCAGTTCTCTAAAAAGTCAGGAAGCATCTATCGATATCTGGGGAGTGGGGACCAAGCTGGTAACAGCCTTTGATCAGCCTGCTTTGGGTGCTGTCTATAAATTGTCAGCCATCAAACTGGAAAACGGAACCTGGGAACCAAAGCTTAAGCTTTCGCAGCAATCCATCAAAATCAACATTCCGGGCATTCATAATGTGAAGCGTTATTTCTCGAATGGCAAAGCAGTTGCGGACATGATATATCTGGAAGACCAGGAGATTAATTCAAAGAATGCGATGATCATAGATCCGGTGGATCCGACGCATAGAAAGAGATTGATGCCAATTTATTATCAGGAGGAGATTCTGCTAAAGCCAATTTTCCGAAGGGGAAAAAGTGTCTATCCCGGTGCAACTCTGGACCAGATTAGAAAAAAGGCATCGGATCAATTGGAAACTTTTGATAAAACCCATAAGCGACTGGTCAACCCTCACGTCTATCCGGTAGGTTTGGAGGAAAATCTGCATCAGTTGCGCATGGATCTGGTTTTAAAAGCTAAGCAATTCGATAATGGAGCTGAATCTTAAGAACGGTGCTTTGATTATCGTAGATGTTCAAAACGACTTCATTCCCGGAGGATCTTTGGCTGTGAAAGAAGGAGATCAGGTAGTTCCGGTGATCAATTCGCTTCAGCATAAGTTTGAAACAGTGGTTGCCACTCAGGATTTCCACCCGGCTAATCATGGAAGTTTCGCAGCAAATCATCCCGGTAAAACGCCCGGAGAATTCATCGATTTAAACGGGCTCACTCAAATCCTTTGGCCCGTTCACTGCGTGCAAGGTTCGAGGGGTGCTGAGTTTCATAAAGATTTAGAAATTAAAAACCAGATTACTATTTTTCAAAAAGGGATGAACCCAGAAGTAGATTCCTATTCAGGATTTTATGATAATGCGCGAAGAGGAGATACTGGTTTGGGCGATTTTCTGAAGGAAAAAGGAATCAGGACAGTTTTCGTGGCAGGTTTGGCGCTTGATTATTGCGTCAAGTTTACCGCGTTGGATGCCATCAGTCTGGGGTTTGAGACTTATTTAATTGTGGACTCAACCCGGGCCGTAAATCTCCAACCGATAGACGGCGACCTGGCCATTCAACAAATGGAATCTGTAGGTGTGAAAATTATCTACAGCAACGAATTGATTTAAATTAAAAATTATGTTTGAATACAATCTCGGTAAGCACTATCCGCAGGACACCGAAAGCAGAGTTGTGATTCGTTTTCAGGACTGCGATCCGATGCAGCATTTGAATAATGCCAAGTACTTTGATTATTACTTCAACGCGAGAGAAGATCAGGTTCCGAAATTGTATGGCTTGGAAATCATCGATCTGATCCGAAAATATGAATCAGCCTGGGTCGTCTATAATCATAACATCAGCTATGTGAAACCTGCCATGGTGGGAGAGTGGGTGAGAATAATGAGCCGGATCATTTGGCATAATCACAACACGATCGTGGTAGAATATTACATGACGGACGATTCCAAAACTCAACTGAAAAATGTGCTATGGTCCACGATGCGGTATGTTACTTTGAAAGAAGGAAAATCAACTGATCATACCGGAGCAGTGGATGATTTTCTGAAAGCTACTTCCGGAAATCTCGATGTAAGTAAAATGGATATCAGGGATCGGGTGAAAACTCTGTCTTTGGAATTAAAAAAAGTCATTTGAAAGCCTGCTAATTGTCTTTTTGCGGACAAGACCTGTACATAACCGTACATGTTTTTCTTTTTAAAAAATTTGAAATCAGGTACTTACAAAAAATTAAAAAATTAAATTTCACTAATTTTTAAAAGTTGGTGCAACCTCCATTTTTTACCAAACCTAGGTTTTCTGTCCGCCTTTGTTACAACCGGTCAGGAAAGTGACCCAATTTTAGACAGGTTTCGGACATTTTCGGATACAAACTCAGAATTATATTTTGTAGAAGTGTTAAATAATTAAAATAAATCAGAATCGATTCCAGCAGATTTCGAGGATCATTTTGGCATTGGTACATGATGTGCAAAAAGGAATGCATAACAAATACTCTAAACCAACACTATTATGAAAACCTTGTTCACTTTCGCACTTGCAGGACTTTTAGCTTCAAGCAGCCTTGCAGCCACTTCAAATGAAGATTTGATGGCCATGTCCACAGTCAACGCCAAATTCAAGAAGATCAATGTACTCCTGAAAGAAGGAATCGGTGAAGCCAAAATCGCCATTTTGGATGAATCCGGCAAAAAGCTTCACCAAAGAAAAGTAAAAGCTACTGATCATGATGTCGTGATGCCCTATGATATGAATACACTTCCTTGCGGGGAATATAAGGTGATAATCACAACGGATGAAGAGCAGGTAATCTATTCTGTTGAGACTTTTGAAAAGCCGCAACCTGTTGCAGAATTACCTTTAATGGCCTACGGAAAGCTGATCGATGATCACACGGTAAATATCTCTGTGATCGGTTTGGCAGAACCTGGAGTAAATGTGAAGATCAAATCTCAAATAGGAAATCGTACGATCCTTGATGAGAATATCGATCAGGCAGAAGGGTTCAAAAAGAATTACAAATTTCAAGGCTTGAATCCGGAAGAGATTTACTTCGAAATCACAGACGCCAAAGGCAGAAGCAGAACACTTTATTTTTAAATAAACCTGGCCTATTGGACTGCCTCACTTCGAAAGGAGTGGGGCTTTTTTATCTTCCAATCAAATGAGCAGTTAAATCGGAAGCCATTTTTTCCAAGTCAGTTCCCAGGATTTCCTTGTTCACTTTGATCACCTTTTCCCGTTCAGCTTTTGGTAGATTTTCAAAACCATAGAAAGCTCCAAGAATTCCCCCTGCAACTGCTGCGGTTGTGTCATTATCCCGGCCATAATTAGTGAGAAAAATCAACGTACCCATAAAATCAAAATCAGCAAAAATCATAGCCGTGATCGTCTGAAGATAAATTTCTCCTGCATGAAATGGCATATCCTGTTGCTTCAAGTCAAGCTGCGCAAAAGCAAACTGAAGCGCAAGGCTATTAGGCAACAGCTGATTTCCAAGGCTGTCTTTCTTGGAGGATTCTTCGGTAATGAACAACGCTTCTTTGAGCAGTTTATGAGCAGTGCGACCTACTAACCTGCTTTCGAAGTAGCCTTGCGGATCAAGTCTCAAAGCCGCTAATAAATCCTCTTTCGTGGAACCGCGTTTCATGCCGGCCGAAGTCATCGCTGCCGCCAAACCTGTCAAATCCCGTGCATATCCCAAATCAAAAATACTAAGCTTGTAGGCTTCCTGATAGGCTTTTTCAGGGTTTCCGGGAAAGTATGCCCCAATCGCCGGAGCATATAGCAAACCTGCGCAGACCATTTCTCCCCCGTAAAATTTGTTCAATGAATCAGAATATGCAATTAGATTTTCATCGATAAATGGCTGACTGACTTTGGCCCATTCATTTAGCCAACCCATTTTGAGTGCGGCAGCTTCGAAAGGTTCAGGATCAATTCCCTTAATTTCTGAAAACTCATCCACATACCCTTTGTAGGTTTTCAGGATATGCTTCGCAAAGTCTTTTGAATCTAGTTCAGTTTGGTTCTGCGAAAGTAAATAGGTACTGGTCAACATTTTCCAACGGGTATCATCTGTCGTGCCACCGGCAGGCAAATTGGCAATCCAAATTCCTTCAGGAGATACTTCCCGTACCATGGAGTCAAGCCCGTCGATAAATCCATATTCAAGTTGAATATTTTCTCTTGACCACATTTCGGTGGGAGCCCCCATGGCGTCACCGATAGCCGATCCCACCAAAGTTCCGAGGATTTTATCGTAGAGTTCTTTCTCTGTCATCCCAAGTTCTGGTACCTCAGTATCATCGAAACTAGTTTTCAAATCGCTGGTTTCTTTTCCGCAGGAAAACAGGAAAAGAACTGAAAGAAGAATTAAAAGGATGTTTTTCATTGGGCTAAAACAAGTTTTCTGGCTTTTTCAAGCAAAGTTTCCTTTTCAAGTAAAGTCAAACTAACCTGAAGCTGTGCAATACCGATCAGGCGTCTCAGGATTTCCACACCCTGATATTGATTCAGCAATTCAGAGGAAAAAGAATGTTTGTATTTTTTCAGAAACTCTTCTTTCAGGCCTTCGGGCTGCTGACCTAAGTCAAAATGAGCGAACAGGACTCCCAAATCAAATTCTTTGTCGCCCATGAAACCGAATTCCGGATCAATAATCTTCAATCCACCTTCCACTTTCAGCCAACTTCCCGGATAAAAGTCACCCTGCAACAGCGTATTTCCATCGGATAAATAACGCATTCCAAGTTCGGTCAAAGCGTTTTTCAATCTGGTGTCTTTCTTGAAAGTCATGCTGGCTTCCTGTAATCCCTGCTGAATTGAATCCAGGTCGAAACCATTTTCTTCTGCAAAGGGAAAATTGAAAATATGCTCATGATTTAGAATTTTCATGGCTGAATTATCCGGAAAATCATTGATTTCCATTCCATGCAGGGCATTCAGATAGTCCGCCAAACCGTTCAAAGTTTCAGGTTCAAGAATATTTTTTCCTTTGTAGAGAAAACAAAAATCAGAACCCGTTCCCAGATCTTCCGTGATCAAAAGATGGTTTTCCGGATAATAGGCTAAGACCTTTGGAGAAAAACTTTTCAAAATAGGATGACACCCGATCAGGGAATAGTAGGTTTTCTCGATCTCAATTCGATTAATTGGTGCGGGGATCTGAGGGTATTTCCGCACGTAAGGTTTCGATTGTTTCAGGATCACAGACCGAAGATTGGATTTGACTCTCAATACGAGATTCATATTTCCTTCTCCGGCAGGACCGGATGAAATCAGGATTTCTCCTTTTTCCCAAAAGGAAATCAATTGTAAAGTTTCCAGACTCGTATTTTCTTCCAATTCAAGCATTGTGTATTACTTTTTTGGTTATAAAAAAGAACTGCTTAAAGATTAGAATTTAAAGTTTGTCCTCCAATCTGGAAATGGTTAGCTGGTCTAAAATAACCTGATTTCGCTCATGTAATAAGAAATTGCCCAAAGCCAAAAATCCTTATTTTTGGTCAGAATTAAACCCATACCAGAAACTACGCATGTTTGGACTGCCCAGAACTCTTTTCAATGACGATCATGATCTCTTCAGAGTGAGTGTGAGAGATTTTATCGCCAAAGAAGTAACTCCACACAATGCCGAGTGGGAAAGAAATAAAATGGTTTCGCGGGAAGCCTGGTTGAAATTTGGAGAAAATGGATTTCTTGGGATTCAGGCTCCGGAAGAGTTTGGCGGTATGAATATTCAGGATTTCCGCTACAATGCAATCTTAATCGAGGAATTGGGATTGAGCGGTTGCTCCGGTCCGGCGATTGGATTTCCACTTCACAGCGATATTGTGATGCCGTATATTTTGCATTACGCGACCAAAGAAGCGAAGCAGAAATATTTACCAAAAATGATCACTGGCCATCACATTGGAGCTATTGCGATGACCGAACCGGGCGCCGGATCAGACCTTCAGGGGATAAGAACCAGTGCAGTGGATATGGGCGATCATTATCTGGTGAATGGTTCCAAAACCTTTATCACAAATGGATACCTCTCAGACGTGGTGGTGGTCGCAGTGAAAACCGACCCTGGAAAAGGGGCCAAAGGCATAAGCTTAATGCTTTTTGATAATTCCATGGCTGGCTATACCAAAGGTGTTCCCTTCGAAAAAGTCGGATTACATGCTCAGGATACCTGTGAACTGTTTTTTGAAGACGTGAAGGTGCCAAAGGAAAATTTGCTTGGGAAATCGGGTGAAGGTTTCAAATATCTGATGACCGAACTTGCTCAGGAGCGATTGGTCGTGGCTTTGGCCGCTGTTGCGTTAGGAGAATACATGCTTCAGGCCACTCTCAGCTATGTAAAGCAGCGAAAAGCTTTCAATAAATACATTTCTGAATTTCAGAATACAAGATTCAAACTGGCAGAGATGACGGCTGCTTTGGAACAAGGAAGAATCTATTGTGATCAATTGGTGCTGCTTCACAACGATAAAAAAGTAGACCCGGCAATGGCCTCAGCTGCCAAGTATAATATGACAGAGCTTCAATGCAAAGTTGCCGATGAATGCGTGCAATTGCATGGCGGATATGGCTACATGTGGGAATATGGAGTGGCGAGAGCCTATGCCGATGCCCGTGTGCAGCGAATCTATGCCGGTACCAATGAGATTATGAAAGAACTGATTGCAAGAAAAATTTTGCAATAGAAGCGTTCAACTATTGCTCCAACCCATAAAAAGTAAGTAATTCAGAAAAATTAGCGCCTCACCCAAAATACGTTTACAATGAATAACTTCACCTGGTTAAAGCATTATCCTGCTTCAGTTGATAAACAGGTTAATTATGCTGCCTACAGCAGTATTTCTGAGCTTTTTGACGAATGCGTCGGAAAATATTCAGATTCAGTCGCTTTTGAATGCATGGGGAAAACCATTTCATTCCGGGAATTGGATAAGCAGAGCGCGAACTTTGCAAACTACCTGACCGAAGTTCTCAAGCTGAAAAAAGGAACACGAGTTGCGATCCAGATGCCGAATATCCTCCAGTATCCAATTGCGATGTTTGGAGCACTTCGAGCAGGAATGATTGTAGTAAATACCAATCCGCTTTATACTCCTGCGGAAATGAAGCATCAATTCAATGATTCAGGAGCTGAGGTCATCGTGATCGTGGCAAATTTTGCCTGCAACCTGGAAAAAATCCTTCCCGAAATTAAAGCCAAACACATTATCCTCACAGAATTGGGAGACTTATTGGGCGGTCTGAAAGGAACAATCGTGAACATCGTGGTGAAGCATGTGAAGAAACTGGTTCCCGCTTTTTCCCTGCCTCAGGCAGTTTCCTTCAAATCAGTTTTGGCTCAGGGATCCAACTACAAATACGAACCCAAGAAGCTTATTCTTGCCGATCCTGCTTTTCTCCAATATACCGGTGGTACGACAGGAGTATCCAAAGGTGCTGAGTTGACACATGGAAATATCGTTGCAAACATGCAGCAGATTTCTGCCTGGATGAAGCCAAAGCTGAAAGAGCGGGAAGAGATTGTCGTCACTGCACTGCCGCTCTACCATATTTTTGCCCTCACGGTAAATTGCCTCGCAATGCTAAAAATAGGTGCTCATAATCTATTGATCACCAATCCGAGAGATATGCCGGGCTTTATCAAAGAGCTTTCAAAGAAGAAGTTTACGGTGTTCACAGGAGTCAATACTTTGTTCAATGGATTATTGAATCAGGAAGCCTTCAGAGCATTGGATTTCAGCAGTTTAAAAATAGCAGTTGGAGGCGGAATGGCCGTCCAAAAAACAACCGCTGAGAAATGGAAAGCTGTAACCGGTGTACCTTTGGCAGAAGGATATGGATTGACTGAAACTTCACCCGTAGCCACTTGCAATCCGATCGACGGAACAGAAAGATTGGGAACGATTGGAATTCCCCTTCCCAATACGGATGTGATTATTTGCGATGATGAAGGAAATGAACTTCCGATAGGCGAGCGGGGTGAGATCTTTATCAAAGGTCCGCAAGTTATGAAAGGCTATTGGAACAGACCGGATGAAACCGCCCTTGTGATGATGGGGGAATGGTTCAAATCCGGCGACATCGGTATTATGGACAATGAAGGATTTGTGAAAATCGTCGACCGAAAGAAAGAAATGATTCTTGTTTCCGGTTTCAATGTCTACCCAAATGAAGTGGAAGATGCGGTGGCATCGTGTCCCGGAGTTTTGGAAGTGGGTGTGATCGGAATGCACGACCCCAAGTCCAACGAGAAAGTGGTTGCGTATGTAGTGGCCAAAGACAAGTCTTTAACAGCCGAGAAAGTCATTGCCCATTGCAAAGAATCGCTCACGAATTATAAAGTGCCAAGAGAAGTCTATTTCACCGATGAATTACCAAAATCCAATGTGGGTAAAATCCTGCGTAGGGTAATCAAGGAAAGGCATATAGAGAAATTGGGCGTATAGAAGAAGCCACTTTTCACATCCCTGGGCTGTGTCTACTAACCTTGGGCTGTGTCCTCACAGCCCAAAATATTAATGTTCATTCATTCTGGAATGAGCCACCCTAGTCCAGTTGGTCAATTTACCTAAGAGAATTTTATTATATTCTCATCTTGTTGATCATCGATGCGGGATTATTTCACATGCATTATTTGCCCAAGTATTTTATTGTGGTTGATATCTAAATTTATGACCTGCACCGGCAAAATCTACAGGGTTCATACAATGCAAAAACATTATGTTGATTTAGAAGTTAAAATCGAATAAATTCATTCTTTGCGGGATTAGGTTTAAAAGAGCAGGAATACTTTAGGATGCCTGAATGATTGTTCAAAATCACCTAATAAATCAACAAATTCGTTAAGCGATATTAAATTCATGAAAAAATTTAAAAAGTCCGAAATAGCTTTGATGGTACTAGTGGTAATCCTGATTGGAATATCAGAGTACTATTTTTTAATAGCAAAAGATCCATTAAAAGCGATTTTCCTGGGGCTGTGGTGTCCTACCATATTAGGGTTTGTAATCATATTTAATTTGAAAAGGTAATATGGAAAATTTAGATGTAATTATATTAACGATGGCTGTGGCCGTAGCTTTTGTAATTTTCATTATCACCTCTCTCAAAGAAATTAGCCGGATGGCTGATGAGCCTTATAAATTTGAAAAACCTTCCGGATTCACTCGAGATGCCCTATTTGATGCGCTTAGTTCCCTGTTTGACGACGATGAAATCTCTGTTAAAAACAGGAAAAAATTCAAAGCTACTTTAGAACGTACTATTTCCGACATGGAAACAGACGGCATGTATTTCACTAAGACAAAAGAATCTCTTAATAAAGAAAACTCCGAGAACAAGCCTGAGGCTTGAAGGTGAAATCAAGTTGGTTATCACCTCAAACAAAAAAGCCACCTGCGAGGGTAGCTTTTTTTGTTTGTAATCAGATTACTGATTCGAAATATGCGATGGTTTTTTGAAGACCTTCTCTCAACTGGATTTTAGGTTCCCAATCAAGTTCCTTCTTCGCCAGGTCGATGATTGGTTTTCGCTGCAAGGGATCATCCTGCGGAAGCGGCATATATACCAGCTTACTCTTACTGTTTGTCAGTTCGATTACCAACTCGGCAAGTTCCAGCATGGTGAATTCTCCCGGGTTTCCGATGTTAACCGGTCCGGTAAAGCCATCACGGCTATTCATCAGACGATACATTCCGTCGATGTTATCATCTACATAGCAGAAAGAACGTGTCTGCTTTCCATCTCCATAGATAGTGATATTCTCACCTTTTAATGCCTGAACGATAAAGTTACTGACCACTCGACCGTCATTTGGGTGCATTCTTGGTCCGTACGTATTGAAGATTCTCATCACTTTGATATCTACTCCGTGCTGACGGTGATAATCAAAGAACAGAGTTTCGGCACAACGCTTTCCTTCATCGTAGCAAGCTCTTGGCCCGATCGGATTTACATTTCCTCTGTAGCTCTCAGGCTGTGGATGGATTTCCGGATCACCGTACACTTCCGAGGTACTTGCCTGAAGGATTTTGATTTTCAATCGCTTGGCAAGACCCAACATATTCATTGCTCCGATTACAGAAGTTTTGGTCGTCTGTACCGGATCAAACTGGTAATGGACAGGGGATGCAGGACATGCGAGGTTGTAGATCTGATCTACTTCCACATAAAGCGGATGCGTAACATCATGTCTGAGCAACTCGAAGTTTTTATTGTCAAGCAGGTGGTGGATATTTCTTCGGTTTCCTGTGAAAAAGTTGTCTACACAGAGAACTTCGTTTCCTTCTTTAAGAAGTCTGTCGCAAAGGTGGCTGCCTAGGAATCCGCCTCCACCACTAACTAAAATTCGTTTCATTAAGATTAAGAAAAAGGTTTAAAAACTATGTGGTCCAAAAATAAGAATTTGTTTTTCAATTAACAGGTAATTCTTCATATCGGGAGGACTATCCGAACCATTCTTTTTTCATAGTGATGGTAGGATAGAGCCTGGATGAAAGACGCTCCGAAAGGGAGGTGATTTTCACTAATTCGTATTCAACGAAATACCGTGCCGTTTCAATTTTACCCTGGTAGAAATTCCTGTCCGCATCTGGAGTTTCAAGTTTTTCTGAGCTGACTTTGGCTTGCCTGATCCACATCCAACCTATCGTAAGCAGGCCAAACATCTCCAAAACCAAGGTAGCATCTGCCAGAAAAATCTCAGCACCGGCGGCACTTTTCCCTATGACAATTTTAGAAGTATTTTTCACTTTATTGTATTGATTTTCAAAGGATAGTCTTACATCATTTAAATTAGGATAGTTAGTCAATTCATCAATCGATTTTTCAATTTCTTCTTTCAATAGTTCCCATCCCAGGCCATTGTTGATCAGGAGTTTTCTTCCCAAAATATCCAGTCCGTGAATCCCCGTTGTGCCCTCATGAATGGGGTGAATCCGCGCTTCCCGGTAATATTGTTCGACCGGAAAATCAGTCGTGTAACCGGCGCCCCCCAGTACCTGAACAGCTGCTGAAGTACTTTGAACGCCCATTTCTGAAGGATAACTTTTTGCTATAGGAGTGAGTAGATCCAACAGATTTTCGATCCCTTGTTTTCCAGCTTCATCTGTTTCATGTGTTGCCTGATCCGAAAGCATGGCACAATAGAGCAACAAAGCAAGGGAACCTTCGGTTACGCTTTTCTGGAAAAGGAGCATTCGTTTCACATCTGCGTGCTCGATAATGGGAACCTGCGGTTTGGTGATGTCTTTTTCGTTGATTTTTCTGCCTTGAGGTCTTTCCTTCGCATAGGCCAGCGAGCTCAGGTAGGCTGCCGTAGAAATGGCAACCGCATTCATGCCCACACCTAGGCGGGCTTCGTTCGTCATCTGAAACATATATTTCAGTCCCTGATTGGCTTCGCCAACCAAAAAGCCTTCGCATCCATCTTCAGATCCCATCATCAGGTGGGCAATCGGAGCCCCTTTATACCCCATTTTGTGGTAAAGTCCCTGGGTGAGCACATCATTGGGATGGTGATCAGGCACTCGCTTTTGAGGCACAACGAACAGCGAAATGCCTTTGGTCCCGGCAGGAGCTCCCTGAATTCGTGCCAGCATCAGATGAATTACATTTTCACAGGCATCATGATCCCCACAGGAAATGTAGATTTTCTGACCTTTGATTTTGAAAACCCCAGGAATATTTGTGGGAAAAGCAGCCGTACTCAAATCAGATAAGGAGCTTCCGGCATCCGGTTCGGTCAAAGCCATAGTACCCTGCCATTCACCGGAATACATTTTCGGGGTGAATGTATCATTCAACTCTCGTGAACCAAAAGTTCGGATAAGGTTGGCGGCCCCTGTGGTCAAAAAAGGAAAAACACTGGCGGAATAGTTTGCTGCTTGCAGAATAAAACCTGAAGCAATATGAATCGTCCAGGGCAATTGCTGACCTCCGTCCTTGTAGGGAAATGTGGCATTGATCCAGCCATCTGTTCCGAATTTTTTGACGATCGCCTTCATCCCCGGATGGATTCGAATTTTCCCATCCACCAGCTGAGGTTCTTTCCTATCCATTTCCGTCAGCAAAGGGTACAGATTCTTCTCAGCTATTTGCCCAGCTGCGTCCAGAATTAGTTTGAAGGTTTCCTCATTATGTTCAGAGAAAAAGGGAATTTGAGTGAGCTGCAGGCAATTCAGGTTTTCGAAAAGCTGGAAAAAAAGATCTTTTTTAGAATAAAACTGGGCCATGATTCATTGTTTTCTGAATTTAATGGAAAGAATGATCAGGCGGAATGGTTTTTTGAATTATATGAAAATTTGACAAGTCGCTGCTAGTTTAAAAACCATTCTGGATTGCCTCACAGACGACAGCACCTCTATTTCGACTTCAATGTTTGTTCTATTTGGTTAAATGTAAAAAGTGGAAGCACATATTTAGGAATATGTGCTTCCTGACAATTGAAAGATTGATCTTAGCTTTTCGAAATTAAAAAACTCAATTGTTGCTATGCCAATGTGAGTGTCTTCACTCACGCTCTTTAATATTGCCGGAGTGAAGACACTTCCGGCAGGGTCTGCACATTTTTGACGGCGGCATTGATTACATCAGGAAGAATCAACATTATGATTTCTTACTTTTTACGTAGAGAAGTGCCTGCTCAACTCCCCGGATTTCTGCCAAGCCTTTGAGTCTGCCAATGGCTGAATAGCCCGGATTGGTTTTTTTATGCAAATCATCCAACATCTGATGACCGTGATCCGGTCTCATTGGAATGCTTTTTCCACGTCTTTGCTGCATTTCGACGATTTCATCGATCACGGCTACCATCGGCACATCACCTTCAAGATGATTGTCTTCGAAGAAATTGCCTTCTGAATCTCGCTTCGTACTTCGCAAATGGATGAAATGGATATTATTTCCAAATTCCCGTACCATTGCAGGAAGGTCATTGTCGGGTCTCACACCATAAGAACCTGTGCAAAAACACAGTCCGTTATTTGGGCTTGGCTGATCAGTCAAGATCCGTCGGGCATCCGCAGCAGTGCTGACAACCCGTGGTAAACCAAACAGTGAAAAAGGTGGATCATCAGGGTGGATAGCCATAAAGACGCCATTTTCTTCAGCTACAGGAACAATCTGATCGAGGAAATAACGAAGGTGGTCTGCAAGTTTTGTAGCATCGATACCGGAGTAAGTTTCCAGCATGGATTTAAACTCATCCATGGTGTAGCCGATTTCAGAACCCGGGAGACCTTTCAGCATATTGTCATTAATCAGCTTGCGCTTCTCCATCGAAAGTGCGTCGTAGTATTCCTTGATTTCAGCTTTTTCAGCCTCGGAATACTCTTCTTGGGCTTTAGGTCTGTTCAAAACGAGGAGGTCAAAAGCTTTTACAGCTTTACTTTCATAAAGTAAAGCCTTCACTCCATTTGGCAGTTGGTATTCAAGGTCGGTGCGGGTCCAGTCCAGGATCGGCATGAAGTTGTAGCAGACTGTGAAAACACCTTCTGCTGCCAAATTTCGAATGGTTTGCTTATAGTTCTCGATGACTTCCAGGTAATTTCCTGATTGAGTTTTTATCACCTCATTCACAGGAACCGATTCCACCACAGACCAAGTCAGGCCTGCTTCCTCGATCATCTTTTTTCGCAGAGCTATTTCCTCCCGGCTCCAGGTTTCCCCGTTGGGAATATGGTGCAAAGCAGTCACGATTCCGGTTGCACCGGCTTGTCTGATATCTCTGAGGCTTACCGGGTCATTTGGACCATACCAGCGCATGGTTTGTTCCATTTTATAGGTCATGGGAATGTAGTTAGTAGGTTATTGGTTTTATTGTTTTATTGCGGGATGACCGAAGAAGGATGACCGAAGAAGGCATTTCACGGTAATTCACCGAATTCTATTCCGTTTTAACTTTTACTGATGCAATAGACGATATACACAATCATAATTAAGTATTTGAATATACTCAAATCCCAGAAATGGATTATCACCAATTAATTCTCGCGAAGCCTATCTCACGCAGCGCAGCGAAGTGCGTTTCGCGAAGCTAATCTCACGAAGTATATTTCACGTAGCGGAGCGAAGTGTATTTCACACAGTGTATCTCCCGAAACCTATCTCACGCAGCGAAGCGAAATGTATTTCGCTTAAACTCCCGAATAAGCACTGAAACCGCCATCAACGGCGATAATTGTTCCGGTGACAAATGCTGAAGCATCGCTGCAAAGCCATTGCAAGGCACCCAGCAAATCTTCCGGCTTTCCAAATCTACGCATGGGTGTATGCGTGATGATTTGATTTCCCCGATTCGTCAATCCTCCGTCCGCTTCTGTCAAAAGGGTGCGATTTTGCTCCGTCAGAAAGAATCCCGGAGCAATTGCATTTACCCGGAAGTCAGGTCCATGCTTAGCGGTGAGTTCCACAGAAAGCCACTTGGTAAGATTGTCGATTGCAGCTTTTGCAGAAGCATACCCCATCACCCTTGTCATAGGTCGGATTGCAGCCATCGAACTGATATTCAATATGTTTCCCTTGTTAGCCTTAAGCATCAAAGGAAGTAAAGCTTTGATCGGAATGACCGTTCCCAGATAGTTGAGATCCAAGACTTTTCTGAGGGAATTGACATCCAGATCCAGGAAATTCTGGGTGGGAGTGATGACCGCCCCCGGCATGTTTCCACCTGCTCCATTGATCAAAACATCGATGGAACCGTGATCGGATTCGATTTGGGAAGCAGCTTTATGGATGCTGGTCTCGTCGGTCACATCTGTGTAATATCCAAAAGCTTTTCCACCGCTTTGGTTGATCTCATTGACGAGTTCATCAACTTTGGTCGGAGTGCGACCGAGAATTAAAAGAATCGCACCTTCTGATGCCAGGTGTAAACTCATTGTTTTTCCCAGAACGCCTGTGGCTCCGGAAAATGCAATCTTTTTTCCTTCAAGGGAAAATAGGGAAGAATTCATGTTCAGATTTTAAAATTCTTTGGACTGAGATCAAAATAGGATTTGGCGTTGTAGTAGCAGATATCCTGAATGATTTTGCCTAGCCATTTTTCATCCCAGGGCAATTGGCCACTGGCAACATCTTCGCCAAACAGATTGCAAAGGATCCTGCGGAAATACTCATGTCGCGGAAATGACAGGAAACTTCTGGAGTCAGTGAGCATTCCGATAAAGCAACTGATCAATCCGATATTGGAAAGGGAATTGATTTGCTTTTCCATTCCGTCTTTCTGGTCGAGATACCACCAGCCTGAACCGAACTGGATTTTTCCTTTCACTGAGCCATCGTTGAAATTGCCGATCATACTTGCAAGAACTTCGTTGTCACGTGGGTTCAAATTGTACAGAACAGTTTTGGCAAGCTGATCTGAGGAGTCAAGTTCGTTCAGGAATTGGGCCATTGGTCTGGCTTGATCAAAATCTCCGATCGAATCAAATCCAGTGTCCGGACCAAGAGTTGCAAGTCCCCTGGTGTTGGTATTTCTCAATGCACCCAGGTGGAATTGCTGTACCCATCCTTTGGCATGGTACATTTTGCATAGCTCACGGAGCGTGTAGAATTTATAAAACCGTATTTCCGCATTGGAAATACTTTGGCCTTCCAGCAGGTCATTGAAGATGTTTTCAATGTAAAACTCATTGGCATCATTGAAATACAAATGCTCCAAACCATGATCTGAAAGTCTGCAACCCCGATCGTGGAAAAAGTCTATTCGATTACTCAGAGCTTCCAATAACTCATCGTAGCTCTCGATGAATATCCCGCTTGCTGCAGAAAGTTTATTCAAATAGGCCAGGTAGTTTTCGGTGTTTTCTACTGCGAAAGACTTATCAGGTCTGAATGCGGGAAACATTTGGATTCCGGTGTTTTGTTGATGAAAATCCGTATGATGCTCCAAGGTATCTGTAGGATCATCTGTGGTACAAACTACCTCTACCTTCATTTTCCGAAGAAGAGATGGCGCACTGAAATCCGGCTGAGTCAATAATTCTGACGTCTGAGCATAAATTTTATGGCCATTATCAGCATTCAAAACTTCATCAATCCCGAAGTACCGCTTCAACTCCAGATGAGTCCAATGGTAAAGAGGATTTCTAAGTGTGTATGGTACCGTCTCGGCCCATTTCATAAATTTATCCTTGTCAAAAGCCTTTCCGGTGATGAATTCCTCAGAAATACCCAAAGTCCTCATCGCTCTCCATTTGTAATGGTCGCCTGCAAGCCAGATTTGGGAAGTATTCTCAAAAATTCGATTTTTAGCTATTTCCGCAGGAGGGAGATGATTGTGGTAATCGATGATGGGAAGGTCTTTGGCATACTCATGATAGAGGATACGTGCATATTGGTTTTTCAAAAGAAAATCTTCTGAAAGGAAGGCTGCTTGGGTTTCAGTGGATATCATCTGTGTGGGGATGGCAAAGAATTGCCTATTAAATGCTGATTAAATTTACCTTGAAATGAATGCTTTTAAGGAATTAAATACGAAAACGATTGCGAAATAATATGAACGGTAGGAAGAGAATGTTTCCAAACCTGTGTAATTTGAAACTGACTAGTCAAACCCGGAATAAATAAAAAAAGTATGCGCTCAGGTGTAAATTTAAAAGAGTTGGCGGCGGAGCTGAAACTTTCCCCATCGACAGTTTCGAGAGCATTGAATGATAGTTACGAAATCAGTGTAGAAACCAAGAAAAAGGTGATCAGTATGGCTGAAAAGTTGAATTATCAGCCAAACCCTTTTGCCCGAAGTCTGCGGGAAAATAAAAGCAAAACGATAGCTGTGGTGATCCCTGAGCGGATCAATAATTTTTTCGCCCAGGTAATTGACGGAATTGAAGGAATCATGCAGCAGCATGGATATCATTTGCTGGTTTACAATACCCATGAAGATGTGGATAAGGAGAAAAAGATTATCTCACTGCTTTTGAATGGAAGAGCAGATGCCATCGTAATGTCGGTTTCCAGCCAAACGAGTGATGTTTCGCATCTTGAAAGACTGCATGAGAGGGGAGTTCCTTTGATTTTCTTTGATCGGATTTGTAGCGGAATAGCTACTACCAAATTCATCACCAACGATTATGAAAGTTCCTATGATGCTACCAAACATTTACTTCAGCAAGGTTGCAGAAAAATAGCATTTTTGATGCTGGGCAAAGAGCTTTCGATTACCAAAGAAAGACATAGAGGTTATTTCGATGCGATCAAAGAAGCCGGGCTGGTACCAGATCCATTGTTTAATATCACCTGCAGCCAAAATGAAGAGGAAAACATTGAATTAATCCGGGATCTGCTTTTGTCAGATAA
>VFKK01000135.1 GCA_009885605.1 Cyclobacteriaceae bacterium
GCTTTTGAGTTTGGCAAAAAGCAACAAACCAACAAACTGACTCTAAGCAACATGCTGGTGGCCAGACAAAATCGTGAACCTGATTTTGACCTCGCTCCTGCCCCTCCGGGATATTCCCTTGTAAACCTTGGATACCAACGTCAATTCCTGATTGGAAATGATAAGTTGAACATAGGAATTCAGATACAAAACCTTCTCAATTCATCGTATAAGGAATATATGAACCGATTCAGGTATTTCACAGATGACATCGGAAGAAACGTCTTACTTAAAATCAATTATCAATTCTAACTTTCAATCGAACTATGTACGCCTTTAAAAGAATTCCCTTGTATGCCCTTGCTTTGGCAATTTTTGCTTTTGCCTCTTGTGAAAGCGAAGACCCCGTAGCCGAAAACGAAGAAGAAGTAATCACAGATGTGACTCTTTCTTTTACCGAAATCAATGCTTCAGGTGCTCCAGTTGGCACAAAGTTTTCGTTCAAAGCTTCTGATCCTCAGGGAATCGAATTGGGATCCGCCCCGACTATCGAAACAGTTAGGTTGATCAAAGGGAAAATATATAAAATGGAAATAACTGTTTTCAATTCTATTGCTAAAGAGGATATCACATCGGAAATTCTTGCTGAAGGAGATGAGCACCAGTTCTATTTCCTCGGTACTGCCTTCGTGGGTTCTCCACTCTTATCTATTGCTTACGGTGATGCAAACGGTCAATTAATTGGTTTGACAACAAAAATAACCGTAGCAGCTTCTCCCGGCTTCAATAATGCGCTGATGAGAGTAATTCTTCGACATGACTTAAACAAAGGCTTTGCAGGAGCTACTAACCCGAATTTTCAGAATTATGAGCAAGCTGGCGGTGAGTCTGACTTGGATATCAATTTCCCACTTGTGATTAATTGAGTTTAAAACCACAGACAATAAAAAAGGCAGTCAATTGGCTGCCTTTTTTTCTGTCCTTTTTATCGGATTAAAGCCAATCCCGTCAGATCATTAACAGTTATTATAAGTTAAACCTAAGGCGAAGAGGTTGTTTTATATGTAGATTTAAGTGACAAATAAAATTGTTAGCAAAATAAACCACTTTTCGAGCCCCCCATGAAAGACGTGAAATTTTTCATCCTTTTTATTTTCATCACTGCACTATGCCAAACCACAAATGCGCAGGTCAAACAAACCAAAAGAAGCAGAACCGCTCACCAAATTGATACAATAGCCATTGAAAGAATTATTGGCATTAAAGGGAAATCGAATAATGGGGAATACAAAATAACCATTCCCCAAAATGATTTGGATGTAAAAGTGGATGGATTTAAAATAATTCCTGCCATGGGATTAGGAACATGGGTGGCCTTCACTCCGGCCAAAGACGGTGTCATGGTGATGGGAGACATAGTAGTTACAGAGACTGATTTAGCTCCAGTCCAGCAGGAAATAATCAGACAAGGTCTAACCAGTACGGCTATCCATAATCACTTTGTAAGAAATCATCCTAACATAATTTACATGCACTTGGGAGGCACCGGAAGTGCTGAAGTGATGGCACAGAAAGCGAAGGCAGTTTTGGACAAAGTAAAGGAATTAAGAGGTGGTGACCCTTCAAAAGGGAATTCTTCGAACGAAAGTGTTCAAAACACACTGGACACAAAAATGCTGGATGAAATTTTAGGACACACAGCTGAAATGAATAAAGGTGTATACAAATATACAATCGGTCGTCCTGATGTAAAACTTACCGAACATGGAATCCCTGTTTCTACTTTTTTAGGCTTTAATACATGGGCCGCTTTCCAGGGCACCCCTGAAAACGCTGCCGTGGCCGGAGACTTTACTATGCTTGAAAATGAAGTTGAACCAGTACTGAAAGCATTAATTGAAAATGGCATTGAGGTAGTTGCATTACACAATCACATGGTGCATGAACAACCCCGAGTTTTCTTTTTGCATTATTGGGGTGTTGGCAATGCTGAAAAATTAGCAAAAGGTTTACGGGAAGCCTTAAACCAAACTGGTAAAAAACCAGGTCATTCAAAAGGAATGAAAATGCATTAAAGCCATTTTCAAGTCTAATTTTAAAGTATTTAGCGGGGACATATCACCCAGACACCACACATTAAAAGAAGCTGGAATAATGGTTAGCCTTTTTTTTGAAGGTGGTCTTAAGGAAAAAGATACTCGATGAAAGTGGTTAGAAACTTTTAACTCAAACTGTGATTTTAGATGGAACAAACGCTGATTCAGCATTGAAGTTGGCTCCCACATTTCCAGCCACGAGAATCACGACGTAGTCAGCACCGTCATTAGCCAAATGGATTTTAACATGATTGTTAAAAGTTTTTATTTCTTCAAAAGTCAATTTTGATCCATAGAATAATGAACCAAGGACTGTTACACCTTTCAAATCCTTGCCTGAAATAGGTGTCAAGAGCTGCGCAATCGGCGCATCAGCCTGGTCATATCCCCCGAAATGAAGGTGAGTAGGAAATACATATCCTTCCTGGCTTTAGGCACCGTCCAACTGAATGATGAATTCAAGATCACCGCTCGTCAATTCGTTGACTGTAAGATTTCCGGAATAGTCAAAGTCGCTGGATTTGAATAACTGAAATTCTAACTTTTGACCGGAATAGGTATCTGGCTCTTGCTCAGCGCAAGACCAAAATCCAAAAGAAATAATCAGTCCAAATATCAACTTTTTCATAGATAGCAGGTTTGAAATCAAAACGGAAAGATGTTTGCTCCTGTTAAGATCTTCCCTAAAAATATCAATTCAACTAACAAATCAGAGGACTTGTATCACACAAGATCTTTTTTGTAAATAATATTAATGAAAGAATTTGCAGAACTGATTACCAGACTCGATCAATCCAACAAAACTTCGGACAAACTCGAGGCCTTAGGTGAGTTCTTTGCAAAAGCAGCTGACTCAGACAAAGTTTGGGCAATTGCAATTTTTACTCATCGAAGACCCAAGAGGCAAGTTTCCACCCGACAGCTTCGTGAATGGTCGCAGGAAATGGCTGGAATACCGGATTGGTTGTTTGACGAATGCTACCATAGCGTTGGCGATCTTGCCGAGACTATCTCCCTTCTCCTCCCGCATCCGACTGCAACCTCAGAGAGAAATCTCACCGACTGGATTCATTTCCTTTTCCAACTTGAAAAACTCAGTGATGAGAATAAAAAGGCTCAAATCCTGGAAGCCTGGTCTCAGTTGAACCAAACTGAGCGGTTCATTTTTAATAAAATCATCACCGGCGGTTTCAGAATCGGTGTCAGCCAAAGCCTGATTACGAATGCCCTCGCAACCCATCTTAACCGGGACAAATCCTCCATTGCTCATGCCCTGATGGGAAACTGGAATCCTGAGAAGACCAGCTTTTCTTCTCTCTTTGATCAGGGAGAGAGCAATCAGGATATTTCAAAGCCATATCCATTTTTCTTGGCTCA
>VFKK01000067.1 GCA_009885605.1 Cyclobacteriaceae bacterium
CTGGTCAAATGGCATTCCTGAGGCTATCTCAATCAAATAACCCAACACATCCAATCCTTCGCTATACGTAAATTTGACACCTGGCTCATGGTGAAGAGGAAGGTTTGCCAGCTTCTTAATGTTATCCCCGATTTTGATATCCTTGGTGGTGTAGAGATCCACAATTCCGGCTTTGCCATAAATCATTCTCATTCGCTCATCTCCATCGATCACCCCGTAGCCGATTCCTGAGGTATGGGTAAGTAAATGACGAATCGTGATTTCTTTGGAGGAAGCTTTGGTTGAGAAAGTGGTATCAGAATATTTGAAGTTGGCCAAAACCTGTGGACTTGCGAATTCAGGAATGTATTTGGAAATCGGGTCATCCAGTTTGAACTTCCCTTCCTCCCAAAGCATCATCACCGCAGTCGAAGTGATTGCTTTGGTTTGAGAAGCAATTCTAAAAATCTGATCCTTTGCCATCGCCTGGCCTGAAGCCACATCTGCCATCCCTTTAGCTTCGTGATATACGATCTTTCCGTCTTTCACGACCAGAGCAACTAACCCCGGAATCTGATTGGACTTTACGGCTTCCTCCAGCATTTGATCAAGATTTCCCAATCGATCAGCAGAAATTCCCTGAAGTGGCTGCTTGCCTTGAGGTGTCAAAATTGAGGAACTTTGAGCTTGGATAAAAAGAGGTGATAAGGCTAAAAGCAGAAATAAGAAGTATTTTTTCATAGGTTTTTGGGTTTTGAAACTTTAAAGTACAAAAATGATTTAAGTTTTGCTTCCCACACTAATTGAAGGGATTTGGGAAATTTTAAAAACGAAAAAGGCCGGGAATCCCGGCCTCTCGTTTTCTTAAAATCAAGTTTTGAATTAATCCAGATTGACTTCGAAGTAATACTCAGTTCCATCTTGGAACATACCGAGAACGACTACTTCTTCTCCACTTTTATCTTCGAGTACTTCGATCAGATTTTGTGCACTTGCAATCCTGATTCTGCCATCATTGCTGATAATCGAGGTGATGATGAATCCATTTTTGGCACCCGCTTCTCTCCAATTATTTCCCTCTACAGAAGTAATCAAGGCTCCACCTGAAATTTCAAGTTGCTCTTTGATAGTTGGCTTCACATCCTCTACCACCAAACCGCCAAACTCAAATCTCTTTGGGATTTCTTTCTTCACAATTTTGGTATCGCCTGCGAAGTTTTTGAGGGTTGCCGTTGTTTTATAAGTTTTGCCTTCTCGGATGTATTCTACTTCCACCTTGTCCCCAGGTCTTTTTCTGGCGACCATTTCCTGGAGGTTCGACACATTGTTAGTCACTTTTCCATCGACACCTATAATAATGTCACCTTCCTTCAATCCTGCCTCTTTTCCTCCGCTATTATCATTGACTCCCCCAACGTAAACACCCTGATTAACCGGGAATTCTTTCTTCAGATAATCAGCCAATTCAGGGCTCACATTTTGAATATTCACCCCAAGTAATCCTCTCTGCACAGTTCCGAACTTCATCAGATCATCCATCACTTTCTTCACAAGTGTACTTGGCACAGCGAAAGAGTAACCTGCAAAAGTGCCTGTAGTTGAAGCAATCGCTGTATTGATTCCGATAAGTTCCCCGGCAAGATTCACCAAAGCTCCTCCTGAATTTCCCGGATTTACCACGGCGTCAGTTTGGAGAAAAGATTCAACTTGAAGATTATTTTCAACATCTCTCAGGATGTTGATATTTCTTGCTTTCGCAGAGATAATACCGGCTGTTACGGTAGAATTCAAATCAAATGGATTCCCCACAGCCAAAACCCATTCTCCAACTTGAGTTTTATCAGAATCTCCGAATCGAACGAATGGCAAATCAGTTGCTTCAATTTTCAGTAAAGCCAGATCAGTCGATGGGTCTGTTCCCACCACCGTGGCAGTAAAGCGCTTATTATTTTCAAGGGAAATCTCTACTGTATTGGCGCCTTCAACCACGTGGTTATTAGTGACAATGAATCCATCGGAGGAAATAATAACCCCTGACCCAGAGCTCATTCCCTGCGGAGGCCCCTCTTGACCACCTCTTGGAGGTAAGCCAAAAAACTCTTGTAAAGGATCTCTCTGACCACCACCACCTTCGGAATAGGTAATCTGACTTTTCACGTGAACTACTGCCGGGGTTACCGCTTGGGCAGATGCCACAAAATTAATCCCGTCAGGAATCGTGAAATCCTTCCCCGAAAGCATGTTTACAAAACTTGCCTGTTGCTTCTCATCGAAACTCCCAGCGTTTTGTGTCGGTACCAGAAAACTAACTCCGGCTAACGCGACTATCCCTCCAATCATGGAGGCTAGCAGCATTCCCAAAAAGAATTGTCTTTTGCTCATATTGTATTTTATGTTATTTAAATCTTTAACCCAATTTTGGATAAAAAGGCTTCAAAAGGAAAGCTTTTTGACTCGCTTATTTCCCCAAATTAACAAGAATTAACCGCTTTTTTCATTTCCTTAACAGGTAACAAAAATAAAGAGAATGGGTTTACCCACTCCTGATTATTTTACTTCAATGGATGCCTTTGAAACTTTCTTTTCCTTTTTCAGCAGAGTCAGTTTTAGCAAGCCATCCTCATAGGTTGCCTCTACTTTATCTTCTTTCACATCTTCAGGAAGAATGATCTGCTGAAAGAACCGTATTGAGTTTCGAGGCTATGAAAGTTTTTGCCTTCTTTCTTCTGTTCCAATTTACGCTCAACTGAGATGGTTAATTTACCATCGATGAGATCAATTTTGAAATCCTGCTTTTTCACCCGGGGTACTGCAACATGAATTTCATAGGACTTCTCATCTTCGGCGATATCTACGGCCGGATTGAATTGATTCAAAGATGCACCGAAAGAATCATTGAAAACCTGTCGAGCATTCCGCTGAAAGAAGCAGGAACCTAAGGATCGAGTTGATTGTGTATTACTAGTTTCATTTCGTATGTGGTTTAGAGTTTTCAGTTACTTTCTTCCTTGAGAAAAATCCATACCATCCACAAAATTCAAGTCAGTTTGACTGTTTATCTGAAAAATAATTTACAAAAAAGAGTCAATTTGACATAATTCGCAAGAATATTCTGAATAATGGACCCATAATTTACATTCTATGCGTTCGATACTCCGAAATGCAAATGAGAATATATAGTGTAATTTTACCCAGGTAATTCATCCAAACAGCATGAAAGTCAAAAGTCTATTTTTCGTCCTTCTCAGCATGTTTTTGGGCTTTGAAGGTATCGGGCAAGTGAAAACTCTAACTCCTACCAGTATCGTAGAAGGGTTATTCGTCGAAGACTCATCCTTCGATTCACTTGTGGACGCAAATATTTTGGCTGCTCAGCAACCCACCCTTAAAGACCTGATCAGCAAAGGCAAATTGTATTCGAAACTTGCAAACCAAATCAAACTAAGTCTCTTTAAACCCCTTGACACGGCAGAATATTCACAGGAGATAATTGCATTTAATAACACGATCGATCGAATCACTCAAAGTATCCAGACCCCTGGCAAAAATTTTAATCTACGCTATATCAATGGGTTGAATTGGGTTACAAATAACATAGGACGTCAAAATGAAGATTTTGAAAAGAAGATTGATAAAAGGATGTCCGAGCTCACGCAACTGGATAGTCTTCTCAACACAATCAAAAACGACAAACTACTAACCTATAATTTAAAAGATTCTTCGATCATACCTGCTTATTCAGCGGCTATTTTGAACCTGAAAGAAGATATAATTATGCTGGACAGCGCACTTTACAGCCAGCAATTAATCACAGCAAGATTCCAATCAGAAATAAGTAAGATTACCATCAATCTCATGACGCTTGATCAGTTCATTGAAATCAACAAAAAAGAGCTGGAGCGATCCTTACTGACCAAAGAAATTAATTACCTCTGGGAAACTAACTCTATCCCTTCCCCAAAAACAGTCCTTGAAATCTCCAAAGAGTCAATCGATCTCAACTTTGGTTTTCTAAAAACTTACCTGACAGAAAACAAGGCAAGTTTAATGCTAAGTCTGTTCCTGATTGGATTTGTTTACTTTTTGATGAAAACTGTGATCAAAAAGATAGAATCACAGAAGGATTTCGGAAAGCAGATTTTAGAAAGGGTTCGTTTTTATAAAAAATACCCGCTTTCTGCAACGATGACTTCCCTCCTTCCGCTCTTGGTATTTTTATTCGAAAGGCCATCACTTGTGTTCATTACATTTTTAATTACCCTTCAGGTAGCTTTTACTACGGTGCTGATCCATGAGCAATACGGAAAGCGAGACTTTATAAGGTGGATAATAATGGTTCTTTTTTTTCTGTTTTTTTCCATCAGTAATTTGTTCAGAGAACTGATTTATCAGGAGAGAATCTACATTCTTTTAGGAAGTTTGTTTCCTCTTTATGCTTCAGGAATTAGCAGCAGGAAATTCAAGACAGAAGATAAAAAGGAAGAGACATTTCTCACCAAGATTTCTTTGTTCATGTTTGTGTTGCTGACAATTGGGCTGATTGCCAATATTTTTGGCCGCTTCAGTTTGGCAAAAATCGTTACGGTAGCAGGCCTGACCGGATTCATGCAAGCTATTTGTCTCTATTTTTTCGTGAATGTGATCATGGAAGGAGTCTACCTTTTAATCGAGTACAATAAGAAAGAAACCGACACTTTTACTTCCTATTTCGATTTTCAGGGAATTCAGAAACGTCTAAAAGGAATCTTCCTTTTTGCTGCCGTTTTGCTTTGGACTTTTAGCTTCCTGCAAAATGCTTCCCTCAAAGACGCAGTGGTAGATTATGCAAGGCTTTTTTTAGAAAAAGAAAGATTTATTGGTAACAATTCCTTCACTTATGGAAGCATTATCCTGTTCGGAATCCTGATTTATGCAAGTTTATTGTTAGCCAATACGATCGCATATTTCGCCTCGGTCAAAGACCAGAAAAAAGCTGAAGGAAGGGATAAGAAACTTGGGAGTTCTGTTTTGCTAATCCGTTTAGCCATTATTACGGTCGGTTTTTTTATTGCTGCGGCAGCGGCGAGCATTCCTTTGAATAACATCACCATAGTCTTGGGAGCCCTTTCTGTAGGTATCGGTTTTGGCTTGCAGACGATCATCAATAACCTGGTCTCCGGGATTATTCTGGCATTTGAACGACCCATTCAAATCGGTGATGAAATCGAAGTTGGCACAATGAGTGGGACAGTAAAAGAAGTAGGAATTAGAGCCAGCAAAATCCAGGCTTATGATGGTTCTGAGATCGTGGTGCCAAACGGTGATCTCCTATCTCAGCAATTAGTCAACTGGACTCTATCAGATAATCGGCGAAGAATTGAAGTCAAGGTCGGCGTGAGCTATGGCTCTGATATGCAAAAAGTAAAATCGGTCATTGAGGGAGTTTTGGCCCGGGAAAAGGTTTTGAAAATCCCGGTCCCAAGGGTTCTGATGGAGAATTTTGGCGAAAGTTCCGTGGATTTCAGGGTTTTGTTTTGGGTGGAAACTATTGACATTTGGCTCGATATGCGTGCAGAGATAATGGCTGCTATCTATGAAGCCTTCCAGGAAAATAAAATTGAAATCCCATATCCAAAAAGGGATTTATACCTGAAAGGTCTTCCTGAAAACATTAAAGAAAGGATTGAAAAAGTGTATGAAAAAACAGAACCCTCATCAGAGCCTGAAAACCAAAAATCCCCTGAAAGCTAATTTCAGGGGGTCTTTTAATCGAGAACTTCAAAATTGCTGATTACGCTCTTTTGACGTTGACGGCATTTTGTCCCTTTTTTCCATCCTTGATGTCGTAAGAAACTTTGTCATTTTGGGCAACTTTATCGATTAACCCCGTGGCGTGAACGAAGATTTCACTTTGGGAATCGTCGTCTACGATAAATCCGAAACCCTTGGCCTCATTGTAAAATTTAACTGTACCGGTAAACATAATGAATTGATCTAAAATGTATTTGAATAGCGATAAAAGTAAAGATTAGATCAAAAAAAACAAAATAATCATTCCTAATTTGGGGATATGAAGAAATTAATACTTATCCGTCATGCCAAATCTTCTTGGGATCAACCCTGGCAAAATGATCATGATCGCCCCCTTGCAGAAAGAGGTCTTAGAGATGCACCAAAAATGGCCGAAAGGCTGAAGAAACGGGGAATTCATCCGGACAGAATTCTCTCCTCTTCTGCACTGCGCGCAATGGAGACTGCCAAAATCACGGCCCAGGAGTTAGATTTCCCTGAAGAAAAAATTGAATGTGAGAAAAATCTTTTTCACGCTTCACCCAACCTGATTTTGAAATATATCCATCAGCAGAAGGATTCTCATGAAACACTTTTCGTAATCGGACATAATCCGGGGTTGAATGAACTCATAAATGAGTTGGGAATTGACTTAGACAATCTTCCTACTTCCGGACATATCGGTTTTAAACTCGATGCTAAAAGTTGGTCTGAATTAAATCGTAAAACCGTTCAATTCTGGTTTATCGACTATCCGAAGAAGAAAGATTAAGCAAGCTGAACATTTCTCACATCCTGAATTACTTCAGTAAACAGATTTGGATTTTCCAGCACATAGGCAGTTTTCCTGGCCACCAACTCGGTTGACGCCAATAGCCCTTCTTCCTGATATTTTTTGAATTTCTCAAGATCCGGAAAATCGGCTTCGGTCACACTTCTGAGTTCCTCTTGCATCTTAGTGTCGACCACTCCGGGTGCCAAGCTGTAAAATTTAAATTCCTGGCTTTTATTTTCCTTGGCAGCAACCAATGTGAACATCGCCAATGCAGCCTTCGTGCTACAATATCCTCCCCAACCCGAAACCGGCTTGCTCGCTGCTCCCGAACTTATGTTGCAAATAATTTTTTGGGCAGACGTTGTTTTATAGGCTTTGATGAACGCATTTGTCAAATACATCGGAGCAAGCAGATTCACATTGATCTGTTTTCTCAATTCAGCCGGACCTAATTCCCCTATTGGTTTTACTTCACCAATCCAGCCCGCATTGTTGATAAGAATAATTTTTTCGAAGTGATCATGGGGAAAAAGTCCGGCAAGCTGACTTTCCAAAATCATCAAATCGCCCAAATCAAGGCTGATTTGAGTGAGGTTTTCAGATTCGATATCCAGTTTACTTCTTGAGATCGCGAGTATTTGAATGTCCTCTTTTTTGAGGTAATGGTCAAGAATTGCTTTGCCAATTCCTTGGGTGTGACCAGTAAGGATCAGGAGTGATTTCTGCATAAAAAAAAGGACACCAAAATGATGCCCTTTTTTTCTTCACAAGATGTATTGCGACAAATCCCGGTTTTTCACCAGGGTGCTGAGCCTGTCTTCAACCATCTGTTTTGTCACCATGATCTTCGAGTTTGCCTGGATCACATCAGGTACCTCGAACAGGTAATCATTCAACAAATGACTCATTACCGTATGAAGACGACGAGCGCCGATATTTTCAACTTCCTGATTGATCAGAAAAGCCAGCCTTGCAATCTCTTCGATCGCATCATCAGTGAAATCCAAATACACCTCTTCTGCCTCGAAAAGTGCCTGATATTGCTTGGTCAATGCATTTTTTGGTTCCCTTAGAATTCTGGAAAAATCCTCCTGAGTCAAACTTTGCAATTCAACACGAATCGGGAATCTGCCCTGGAGTTCCGGAATCAAATCAGATGGCTTTGCCACATGAAATGCTCCTGCTGCGATGAACAAAATATGATCTGTATTGACGACACCGTACTTCGTATTCACTGCCGACCCTTCGACGATTGGAAGCAAATCCCGCTGCACACCCTCCCGGCTGACATCCGGACCGCCACCGCCTTTTCCGGATTTGGAGGCGATTTTATCAATCTCATCTATAAAAATGATTCCGTTGTTTTCGGCAAGTTTGATCGCTTCCTCTTTTACTTCATCAAAATCAATAAGCTTAGACATCTCATCTTCGAGCAATACTTTTCTAGCCTCCGAAATGCTCAATTTTCTCTTTTTCACCTTCTTCGGCATCATGCCTGAGATCATATCCTGAAGTCCGGCCATGCTGGCATCATCCATCATACCGTTTCCGATCATCCCGATTCCCATCGGTGAAGATGCCTTGACGTTGATTTCGATTTTGCGATCGTCCAATTCTCCGTTTCGAAGCTTATCTCTGAATCTCTCCCGCGTTCTTTCATTCAATTCACAATCAGTTCCAGGCTCAGAATCAGTGTCAGTATTCACGGAAATACTTCGGGTAAAACCGGCACTTTTCACCGGAGGGATCAAAATATCCAGGATGATTTCCTCCACAGATTCTGCTGCCTTTGCTTTGACGGTCTCATTTTTCATCTCCCGAACCAAGCTGACGGATTGCTCCATCAAGTCACGAACCATGCTTTCGACGTCGCGACCCACATAACCCACTTCCGTGAATTTGGAAGCTTCAACTTTGGTGAAAGGCGCCTGTGCTACTTTTGCAAGTCTTCGGGCAATCTCGGTTTTGCCGACTCCTGTAGAACCAATCATTAAAATATTATTTGGCACAATATCCTTCTGAATATCCGACTTCACCATCAATCGGCGAATTCGGTTTCTGAGGGCTATGGCCACATTTCTCTTCGCATCGTTTTGGCCGATGATGTATTTATCCAACTCAGCGACGATTTGGCGAGGAGTCAATGCAAGAATTTGATCCATTATAGGGTAGTTAAATGATCTTCTGTTAGGAATAGCCCGTCCGAAGCCGGGAATAATTGTTTGGGTGGAGCAATGACAATTCGAAGAAAGAACAACCTCCATCCTGGAAAGTTTTCTACTTCGAGGGACCGGATCAGCCATTAACCTCCGCCTTTACTCCACCTGCTTTTTCTCGGAATCAAAGTTGAATATCAAGGGACGATCCACTTTATTCTTCATTAAAGCGATATCCAGTACTTCGTCCACACGGTCAACGAAGTGAAAGTCTATTCCTTTCACATACCGCTGATCGATTTCCTCGATGTCTCGTTTGTTCTTTTTGCAAAGGATGATTTCCTTGATTCCGGCGCGTTTTGCAGCCAGAATCTTTTCCTTGATTCCGCCCACCGGCATTACTTTCCCGATCAAGCTGATCTCCCCTGTCATCGCGACTTTGGCTTTGATTTTTCGCTGGGTGTAGACAGATGCCATTGCTGTGAGCATCGTGATACCTGCTGAAGGACCATCTTTTGGAACTGCCCCTGCAGGCACGTGGATATGAAGATCATATTGATCAAAAACCCGGTGGTCGATTCCCAAACTTTCAGCTCTGGATTTCAGATAAGATAAAGCTGTCATCGCTGACTCCTTCATCACATCTCCCAGTTGGCCGGAAAGTGTCAACTTACCTTTTCCGCGGCTAAGGCTTGATTCGATGAATAGAATTTCACCACCCACGCTGGTCCAGGCAAGTCCGGTTACAACCCCTGCTATGCTGTTGTCTTCATAGATTTCCTTGTCAAAGATCTCAGAACCCAACACTTTTCTGACCGTGGCCGGGGTGATCTTAGGGTCGTATTCTTCCTCCATCGCAATAGATTTGGCAATGTTTCGGACCACTTTTCCGATCACTCTTTCCAAACTTCGAACACCGGATTCACGGGTATAATCTTCGATGATTTTGACCAAAGAAGCTTTCTCAAATGTTATCTGATTCGCTTTCAGTCCATGCTCTTTCCGCTGCTTTGGTACCAAATGGCGCTTGGCGATCTCTACTTTTTCTTCCTGAGTATAGCCGGTTACTTCGATGATTTCCATTCTGTCTCTCAAGGCTGGCTGGATTGAATCAAGGGAGTTGGCGGTGGCGATGAAAAGGACTTTACTCAAGTCATATTCCACTTCCAGATAGTTATCCAGGAAGGTGCTGTTTTGCTCGGGATCCAATACCTCCAAAAATGCAGATGACGGATCTCCTCTGAAATCTGAAGAAAGTTTATCTATCTCATCCAGCACAAAAACCGGATTGGAGATCTTCACCTTTTTCATATTCAGAATGATCTTGCCCGGCATGGCTCCAACGTAGGTCTTTCGATGACCGCGGATTTCCGCTTCATCATGCAAGCCTCCCAAAGACATTCGGATATATTTTCTGCCCAAGGCTTTTGCAACTGACTTACCCAGGGAAGTTTTTCCAACACCCGGAGGGCCATAAAGACAAAGAATCGGGCCCTTGAGGTCGTTTTTCAATTTCAAAACTGCCAGGTATTCGATGATTCGATCTTTGACTTTTTCCAGTCCAAAGTGATCCCCATCCAAAATTTTTCTTGCGTGCTTCAGATCAAAATTATCCTGGGTGTATTCATTCCACGGCAGATCAACCAATGTTTCGGCATAGTTGAGCGCGATCGGATACTCCGCTGCAGATGGATTGATTCGAAGGATTTTATCTAGTTCCTTATCAAAATGCTTGGCAACTTCCTTGTTCCAAAGTTTCAAATCTCCGCGAATTCGAAGGTCATCTACTTCTTTTTCAGGACCCTCTTCGCCCAATTCAGTCTGGAGAACTTTCATCTGCTGTCGCAGAAAATAATCCCGCTGCTGCTGGTCGATGTCGGTGTGAACCTTCTTCTGGATCTCACTTTTCAGTTCCAGCATCTGGATATCCTTCATCATAAACTCAAGCAAAAGCGTCGCTCTGTCTACTCCGTCGTTGATTTCAAGTAATCTCTGCTTTGACTCAACAGGGGCGTTGATGTTGGAGGAAAGAAAATGAGTTAGGAAAGCGGTATTGTCGATATTGTCCAAAGCCACCTGAGCCTCGCGTGGAATCTCAGGGTTCAGGTAAAGAATTCGTGTTGCGGCTTCTTTCAGTGACTCCTCAAGGGCTTTGATTTTTCGGGAGCTTTTAGGGAAGTTCTCATCGAGGTAATCCACTTTAGCGATGAAATAAGGGTCCTCAGTGACCTGCTCTTTGATTTTGAAACGCTTTTTTCCCTGAATAATGATAGTCGTATTTCCATCAGGAAGCACAATCATCTTAATGATTTTGGCAAGAGTACCCACCTGATAAATATCGTCCCAGGCAGGATCGTCATTGTTATGATTGATCTGAGCACAAACTCCAATCAGTTTATTTCCTTTCTGGGCTTTCTTCACCAAGCGAATAGATCGCTGTCTCCCTACCGTAATCGGGATGACCACTCCGGGAAAAAGTACTGTATTTCGAACAGAAAGAATGGGAATCTCCTCATCAAAGGATTCTTTCCCGGACCCTACCTCTTCTTCATCAGTTATTAACTGGATGAGGTCACCTTCGCCGGAATAATCTCCATCGATCAGATTTTCGAACATCAAATTTGGGAATTGGCTCATATAGACAGAATGACAGTCGGGCTGTCTGATTTTTGCTAAAATAAAAGAAGAACCTTCATAAACCGAAGGTTAATCATTAAGGGTCAAGGTAAGTGCCAAAAGGGTATCGGGTCAGAATGGCAGGATTAAACTAAAAAACCGGGCAAAACCCGGTTTTTAAATATTTCAAGGCTTGAAATTAACCTCCGGTGAACAATTTCAAAATATCATTTCCGATTGCAAAAACCATCAGAGCAAGGAGAATGACCATTCCTACTTTCTGAGCATTTTCAAGGAATCTGTCGGAGGGAGTGCGACCAGAAATCATCTCATACAGCAAGAATACTACGTGACCTCCATCCAAAGCAGGAATCGGAAGTAGGTTCATAAATGCAAGGATCATGGAAATCAACCCGGTTATACTCCAGAATTTAACCCAATCCCAGGTATCCCCGTAAATTTTTGCCATCCCGATCGGTCCGCTCACATTCTTGGCAGAAACCTCACCGGTAAACATTTTTCCCAGTGCTTTTGCATTTACAATTACAACGCTGAATGCACGGGTGGTTCCTTTGCTCACTGCCTCACCAAAACCATATTCTCTTTTTACCGGCTCTATCAGCGGATTGGCTGCAATACCAATCGTGCCTTCTCCGCTAACCGGAACACTAAGGGTTTTAGGCTGACCTTCGGAAAGCACAACGATTTCGGCTTGCTTATTTTTTGCACCTGCCAAGGCAACCTGCATCTCATCGAAGAAAGTAATTTCCTTACCATTGACGGAAAGGATCTTATCGCCTTCCTTGATTCCCGCAGCCTTTGCAGCTCCATCAGGAGTGACATCCAAAATATCAAATGGGAATCGGATGCTTACGAATTTACCAAGAGCTTCTTCGTTGTTGAAGGAATTGATAAATCCTCGGGGAATTTCAATCTTAATGGTTTCGCCATTTCTGTCAACGGTATAATATCCGTTTTCACTAAGCAAAGCGGATCCGCTGCTCAGGTCATTCAGACCCTGATAGGTTTGTCCATTGATGTCCAGAATTTTGTCTCCCGTCTGGAAGCCGATTGACTCTCCTATTTCATAGGCCACGATTCCATTTTCAATTACTTGATCTCTGGAGAAAAATGTTTCGCCATTGTTGTAAACGAGCACCACGAAGATGATAATACCCGTAACCACGTTTACAATAATTCCTCCCAACATCACGATCAGGCGCTGCCAGGCTGGTTTGGATCTGAATTCCCAAGGTTGAGGTTCGGATGCCATTTGAGCAGCATCCATGGATTCATCCACCATTCCGGAGATTTTTACAAATCCTCCGAGCGGGATCGCTCCTATCGAATACTCAGTATCTCCCCACTGAAATCCAGCGATTTTTGGAGGAAACCCGATCGAAAATTTTTCTACTCGCATGCCAAACATCTTGGCTGTAAGTAAGTGGCCCAACTCGTGCAAACCAACAAGGATTGACAATCCCAGGATAAGCTGACCCACCATTATTAATGTATCCATTATACTTTACGCTTGATTAGTTGTTCTGTTATTTCTCTTGCCCGCTTATCGGTCTCTATGTAATCTTCCAAACTCGGATGAGAGACAAACTCAGCTTTCGCTAATGTCTCCTCAATCAAATCCGACATCTCAAGGAAACCGACTTCTTTGCTCAGAAAGGCTGCTACTGCAATCTCGTTCGCAGCATTAAGCACGCAGGGGGCATTTCCTCCCTTTGCTAAAGCATCAAAAGCCAGCTGAAGGTTCCTGAAAGTTTTTATATCTGGTTGTTCGAAGGTAAGCTGAGGATATTTCGTGAAATCAAATCGCTCGAAATTACTTTTCAATCGATCAGGGAAGCTTAGTGCAAACTGGATTGGGATACGCATATCGGGAAGTCCGAGTTGCGCTTTGAGCGATCCGTCCTCAAACTGTACCAACGAGTGGACGATGCTTTGGGGATGAACGATGACTTCGATTTGCTCGGTTTTCAATCCAAAAAGCCATTTGGCTTCGATTACTTCCAACCCTTTATTCATCAGGGAAGCAGAATCAATCGTAATTTTGGCGCCCATATCCCAGTTGGGATGCTTGAGTGCTTGCTCTCGAGTGACGGTTTCCAGAAACTTCCGGTCTTTTCCGCGGAAAGGACCTCCGGAAGCTGTCAGGATTATTTTTTCAATTGGATTGTGAAACTCCCCCACAAGACATTGAAAAATCGCTGAATGTTCAGAATCGACCGGATAAATATTCACCCTGTTTTCTTTGGCCAGCGCGGTGATGATTTCTCCTGCTACGACCAGCGTTTCTTTGTTTGCCAGCGCAATTTGCTTTCCCGCTTTGACGGCGTTTACCGTAGGAATAAGACCGGAGTAGCCAACCAAAGCTGTGAGAACCACATCAATCGTCTCCATTTCCACGATCTGAGCAATTGCCTTCTGACCTGCGAAAACTTTTATATCGTGTGGCTGCAAGGCTTCTTTCACCTTAGAATAGGCCGCTTCATTCCCGATCACCACTGCATTTGGCTTAAATTCCAACGCCTGGGCAATCAATAAATCACAGTTATTCTGGGCTGTAAGAACCTCTACAATAAAGTCGTTGGGATGCTGACGAATCACATCGAGGGTCTGTGTACCAATACTTCCGGTGCTGCCCAGGATGGCTACGCGCTTTGGTTCTGTCATGCAGTATTAAATTGATAAAAAGGAAAACCTGCTGAATTTTAAAAAGGTTTTCTTCACAAGCTGACAAAATTACAAGATGCTCAGACTTTTCCTTGTACAAGACGTCAGTTTTTACTTCGAAAGTGAATTTTGCCCGATTTTAGTGAAATTGAATAACTCTTTCCTAAAAAATGTGAAGAGGAAAACTGAATAGAAATTCGTTCGTCTTTTTGTAAAAATCAATCTAATGAAAACTCTTTTGAAAACAACCGGAGCCGCCTTCGTGGCAGGATTGGCCGGAGCGGCAGTCTGGACCAATCTGATTTTGAAATCACCCAATTCTTCAAATCAGTTCCGGGAGAATCAGTTTAACCCTGAAACAACTTTTGCATCAGATTTCCAACCGGCATCCACAGGATTGAGTGCAGATTTACCTGTTTCTTTTGTTGAAGCTTCTCAAGCCAGTACCGGCTCTGTCGTTTTTATCAAAAACTTCTCCGGTACCGATCCCCGTCGCTACAGCATGTTTGATTACTTTTTCGGCACCGGGCCTGTTCAACAGGTAAGCACAGGGTCAGGAGTTATTTTCTCAAACGACGGCTACATCATCACCAATAATCACGTGATCGATGGTGCTGCGACGATTGAGGTAATCCATAAAAAAAGAACGTATCAGGCCAAGCTCATTGGAACTGATAAAAACACAGACATAGCTGTATTGAAAATAGATGCATTTAATCTCCCTGCCATCACCCGGGGAAGCAGCAAGGATCTTAAAATCGGTGAATGGGTTTTGGCAGTCGGCAATCCATTCAACCTGACCTCCACAGTGACAGCCGGAATTGTGTCGGCCAAGGAGCGTCAAATCAATATTTTGGGAGGAGATTTTCCACTGGAAAGTTTTATCCAAACCGATGCGCCGATCAATCCGGGCAACTCGGGTGGTGCTTTGGTGAATATCAAAGGGGAATTGGTCGGAATAAATACTGCAATTCTTTCCCGTACGGGTTCTTACACCGGATATGGATTTGCGGTGCCGGTAGATATTGTGACCAAAGTCTCCAATGACTTGATCCAATACGGTGAGGTTCAAAAAGCGATTCCGGGAATAGATGCGGTGGAAATCACACCCGAATTGGCGGAGGAAATGAAAATCAAATCGCTTGACGGTGTAATTGTGACTCATGTCGTGCGGGAAGGCGCAGCGGAGCAAGCCGGAATGCAGCGAAATGACGTGATTTTAAAAGTTGGAAATCAGGAAATTACGGGCATGGGAAGTTTCGATGAGGCACTTTCCTATTATTATCCTGGAGACCAATTGTCTATCATGTATGTCCGTAACGGTGAAACGAAAACCTCGCAACTTACTCTTCAGAATCTTGAAGGAGGAAAAGGAGTCCTGAAGAGGGAATACTTCAGTTCAGGAATTCTGGGAGCAAGATTGGAAGCTGTCAATACCATTGAAAAAGATCGACTCGGAGTACAATTTGGAATAAAAATAACAGGGCTGACAAGGGGTTATTTGCGTGATTTGGGATTGAGAGACGGATATGTGATCACCCAGATCAATGACGAACCTGCCAAAGACCCGAAAGTGGTTGGAAAATTTCTGGAAGAATACAGTGGCAGATTGCTTCTTGAAGGGGTCTCACCAAACGGGCAACCTTTTATGCAAAGCTATAATGTGAAGTAAATTTGTCTGAATCCGGGTTTTTTACACAAGGAATTGAACTCCTGATTCAGTCCATTTACAAAAAGTTCTGTAACTTATTAAAAAGTAAAACCCATGAAAACCTTACCTCAAAGCTGCGAACAATGCCTGCATGAATTCAGCGTCGCCCTTGAAGACTTAAATGTCTTCGTACATCGAGCACGAAAAAACGGCCTGACAGAAGCTCAGTCGAGGGAGCTGATTATCAACTTTGAAGTAGCTCACGAGTTGGCACTGAAATTAATCAACAAGTATTTTCAGCACCAGGGAAAAGGTCCTTTTTCAGGTTCGCGAGACTCCACGGTAGAGGCCTTTCATGCGGAGTTGATTGATGACGGGAAAGTTTGGCTGGATATGATCATCGACAGAATTCAATACAATCCGGTCTATTCAATGGATACGCAAGGCAAATTCCTGAATAATATCCAACACAGCTACATCGACTCACTGGAAAAATTCGAGAAAATGATGGAGGATAAGTTGGACGAGTAACCGATTTCGGATTTAAGATTTCGGATTTAAGATTTTTAAAAAAAGTCTTTCATGAGGAATTCTGCGAATTTAAAATTTCAGACTTCTAACTTCATATTTCAGAATATGTATGTACGCTTTCTTGCCACTAGCCAAATAAAACAAGCTCTGAAGTTCAAAAGCAGCAACTGTGGTCAGTCGACCGTGGTCTGTGGACGATTATCCGCCATTTTC
>VFKK01000261.1 GCA_009885605.1 Cyclobacteriaceae bacterium
ACTTTTGAGCGGCATCAAATAGCGACAAGTCCGGCGACATGGTGATCACGTTTTTGGTCATGTGTTCGCTTACTTTGCCGGGAAACTTTGGTGTGTTTGTATATTTTCCCTTAATGATTTCTTTGAGGCAATCCACTTCTGAAATTATCCCAACTAAAGCTCCGGATTCATCCAAAACGGGGGCGCCGGATATTTTCTTTTTGGTCAGCACTTCAAGCACTTGGTCTATCGAATCATCAGGGCGGAAAGTAATCAGGTTGGTACTCATATGGTCTTTGACCAAAATCTGATCTAGCGGAGATTTCTTGGGTTCAACTACGCGCACTCCTTGAAAACTTTTAACCATGGCCGTAAGAATTTTTGTTGATAAAATAAATTACCGATTATCGCCAATAAATAAAAACTATAATCCAATATTTCTCATAATTCGATTGATAATAATTGAATTATTGATTTTTATGAAATATTATTTCAATTCATTTCGAAGGATAATGAATGGTTTCCAGGGTTTATTAGGTTTGGCATAAAGATCGTTGAAATCGAAAGTACCTACGACCAAGTCAGTATCACCGTCCTTGTCAATATCTCCCCTGCTCATCGTCAACCAATGAGAATCTATATTTTCCTTGATCACGAATGGTTCAAAATCACCATTTCCGGATTGACTGAAATAAATCAAATCCTGCCGGGGAGATTGCTTGGTGTCTGGAAAAAAGGAAAGAACGAATAAGTCAAGGTCTCCATCCTGATCAAAATCATCCACCTCGAGTCCGCTTGCGCCGTAAAGCGGGTAAAACCATTCCTCTTCAAATTCGCCATCTCCGTCATTTAAGAAAATCCGAACTCCATGGTAGCTTTTCAAGATCTGTGAAAGATCAGAATTGTTGCCATTTACCAAAATGATATCCCGATATCCGTCTCCATTCGCATCCTCAAATCTGAAATCGCTTGAACCAAAAGAAGGATGAAAACGAAGCAACGGCTTTTCAACAAACTTCTCATCCCCCTGATTGATCCAAGCATAGATTCCTTCCTGAGATTGAGCAATCTGACTTAGCATATCCAAGTCTCCATCTCCATCAAAATCAACCGCGATTGTCCTTCTTGCACCGGGAATGGGCTTTAAGATCATTTCCTTTTCTTTTCCATTATCGGAGAGGTAAAGGCTCAATTTTCCAAGATGGTCTCCGAAATGAGAAACAACACGGTCCGATTCCCCATCAGAATTCCAATCGGCAGTTTCTAAATGGACAGGCCTTATAAGATTTTCAAGGAGAATTTCCTTTGTCCAGGTATTGTTTTGAAATGAAAATCTGGACAAGGTCCCCACCGTATCTTTGGAAGGATCCATCAATCCCATGGCAAGCAAATCGAATGTTTTGTCTTTATTCCAGCGAATTTCCACCGGCGCCACATCTGTTGCAATAGAATCTTTCAGCTTAAACCCGTTCCTGGAATCCAGGACAAATAAAGATTTGTATCGATTTCCAACCCATAAATCTCCACTCTCAGGATGAATACGCACCATTGTAGTCAAACTTGGAAACACTTTGGAAAAGACAGGTTGATCTACTTTGAATCCGGGAATTCCAACTTTAGGGATTACTTTTTCAGCCTGAGACAACGGCTTGTCGGGAGCACTACTGAGGTAATATTCCTGAATTTTTGCCCAATCTTCTCTTTTGATCAATTGAACTTTAGAATAAATCCCCGGAGGAACACCAGAATCTTCCGGGAGTTCCGTTCCAAAATCCTCCTCAAGATAAAGCCCCATTCGCTTTCGCATGTCTGGAAGGACCTTGGTTTCCCAGGTAATCCGATCCAATACATCCGGTTCCGGCTTTAAATGGCAACTTCCGCAATAGGCTTCAGCCAATCTTTCACCAGTTAGATTCAAATCCAAAGCAGCCAATTGCTCCAGCGTAAGAGGAGGTTGCTTCCGATCAGAAATCGGGTTGCAACCAAATAAAAGGAGAATAAAAACTGCAAAACCCAAACTTACTATTCTCATTCTCCCAGTACCTCCAAAAATTCATTTACCAGATTACGGTCAATTTTGAGATGATGCGTGAATGATTTGGGATCATCCGAAAATGAAAGCCCGGGTCGAACATATTCATTTTGCGAAAGCTTCCACGTTTTACAGGAAGCGTGGATTTCACGCAAATAGCCTGATTTCTTCAAAATCGCAACATGCTCAGGCTTCGTCCCTCCGCCAGGCATGATACTTATTCGGTCTTTTGCTTTTCCCATCAGTTCCAGCAAATTATCGAGGCCCTCAGTCGTTGTGTTTTTTCCTCCTGAAGTCAATATTCTTTCAAATCCACATCCAATGATTTTTTCTAATGAATCATGGAGATCAATGGAAGCATCAAAGGCACGATGAAAAGTACAAGGCTTTCCTGAAGCGGAGCGCATCAGAGTCTGGCAAGCGTCTGCATTGACTTTCCCTTGATGATCCAAAATCCCAAAAACAAATCCATCGGCACCTTGCTCACCCAACAACTCAATATCTCTTTTCATGACCATGAGTTCTTTCTGAGAATAATAAAAATCACCACCTCTCGGCCTGATCATCACGAAAACGGGAATGTCGATTTCCGCTTTTAGGAATTTAACCATTCCTGCGCTGGGTGTTTCTCCCCCTTCAGGGAAGTTGGCACAAAGCTCCAACCGGTCAATGCCGAATTCTGCAGCTTCGAGGGCAGCTTCCAAATTAAAAACAGGAGCTTCGAATACGATTTTATTCATAGTGTAAAATGACTTCTCGAGTCGATTAATTCATTTTTAGAGCTGGTAGCCTTGGCAAAGTTGAACCCCGGATGGACAGCAAAAGCGCCTGTTTCACCTTCTTTGTTAATCGCCAAAAAACCAGCTTGAATGTCTTTGATGTTCTTGTTTTTTGCAATCAGCCTTTTCACTGCTTCTTCACATGCTTCTTGAGGTGTTCGTCCCTGTCTCATCAATTCCACGATCAGGAAACTTCCACAAATCCGGATAATAGATTCTCCAAGCCCCGTGGCAGTTGCAGCCCCTACCTCATCATCCACAAAAAGTCCGGCTCCAATAATTGGGCTATCTCCTACCCTCCCATGCATTTTATAGGCGAGTCCGCTGGTGGTACAGCTTCCTGCCAACTTCCCATTTGAATCGATCCCAATCATCCCAATCGTGTCGTGATTTTCAATATTGATGATGGGCTTATATTGGCTGGTCACTTTCCATTTCTGATATTCAATTGCTGCATTTGGGCTGAGGATTTCTTCCTCCAAAGGAAAACCCTGCGAGATTGCAAACTGCCTCGCTCCCTCTCCTACCAGCATGACGTGCGGGGTTTTTTCCATTACCATTCTGGCAAGTGAAATAGGGTGTTTGATTTGGCGAACAAAAGCTACCGTGCCGCAAGACCCGTCACCGGTCATAATTGAGGCATCAAGGGTGGTAATTCCTTCCCGATCCGGCAGTCCCTGCAATCCCACAGAAAGATTATCCAGATCCAATTCAGTCACTTTCACTCCAGCTTCCACAGCATCCAAAATACTTCCTCCACCCGTCAATTTAGCCATTGCAGCCTCATTTGCAGGAATCCCATGATTCCAGGTGGATAAAATCAAAGGCTTTTGACCTGCGGAAAATTCAGTTGGAACCCGCGCGAAAGCTTGGTTCAAACCTGGAATAAAAAATGCAGAACCCATAAGGGACTGCTTAATAAACTTTCTTCTTTGAGACATAAGGCTTATTTTAGAATCGGCCTTTCAAATTATCAAAATTGGACCGAAATCACCCATCAAACCCTCAAATCCTTTTAAAAATCAATGAAACCATATCTTCTTAAAGAAACTAATTGGAAAAAACTTCAATCTCATCGGTATGAATTGGCCGTGCTTCCCTGGGGTGCAACCGAAGCGCATAATTACCATATGCCCTACGGCACAGATGTGATTGAGGCTGATGAAATAGCGGCTGAAGGCGGCAGAAAGGCTTGGGAAAATGGGGCCAATGTGGTGGTGATGCCGACAGTTCCTTTTGGTGTGAATACCGGTCAATCAGATATCTATCTGGATATCAATCTCAATCCAAGCACTCAACTTTTAATACTTCGGGATATCATCGAAGTCCTGAACAGACAAGGCTTGAAAAAATTATTAATCCTGAATAGTCATGGAGGAAATGATTTCAAAACCATGCTGAGAGAGCTGGGACTCAAGTTTCCGGAGATGATGCTCTTCACCTGCAACTGGTTTCAAGCTCTGGACAAAACAAAATTTTTTGAAGAATCAGGTGATCATGCCGATGAGATGGAAACTTCTCTGATCATGTATTTGAACCCTGAGTTAGTTCTTCCACTGGAAGAAGCAGGAGACGGAAATGAAAAAAAATCAACCATTCATGGCCTTCAGGAAAAATGGGCATGGGCAGAGCGGAAATGGTCTCAGGTGACGGAGGATACCGGAATCGGTAATCCGAAAAAAGCCTCCCCTGAGAAAGGAAGGCTTTATTTCGATGCTGTTACCGACAAAGTTGCGGAGCTGATGAAGGATATTTGCGATGCAAAACCTGATCAGCTTTATCGCTAATTTTCCAGGGAATTCAAGTCAACTTCTTTCACCTGACCTTTGTAATCGATCAGTTGAATTCCTTTTACGCCATTCGGAAGGGTGATTTCTCTTCCTGACTGCGAAAGAAATCCTGACCCAAGGCTGGTTTCTATCCGCTGTTTTTTGCCATTTCCAAAATCCAAAACCATTGCCATCACTTCCTGACCAGGAGTGATGGTTTTTGTACTTTCATATTTGGATTGACTTTGAAAAGCAAGGAGTTTACCCCGATTTTGGGAGGCAATTAGGATAGAATTTCCCTGAGCCGCAGCTAGTTTAACCAATGCTTTGGCATCACCCGGAACCATAAAACCACTCTTTGACGGATTCATCGGAGTGAAGTTTCCCTTTCCATTTCCCAAAAGAACCAATCCAACATGCGCATCTAATCTACCGATGAATACCTCATTTCCGTAGTCGTTTCCCACCAAAACTACATCAAGAAATCCATCTCTGTTTACATCTTCAGAGACCAGTCCGTTGACAGGAGCAATCTGAGCCAGGATTGGGAGTTCCCGAATACTGAACTGACTATTTCCAAGGTTTTCCACATAGGAAGACCTGTCATAATTTCCAGTCAGAATCAACGCATCTTTCTTCTCTTCCTCCGTAAAAAGCGAGCTTTCAGTGGTCAGTGCATAGGATTTGTATCGTTCAAACTTTCTTCTGAACATCGGGCTTTGACCATACAAATCATCCCAGAAATGACTTGGAAACGAATTGTAAGTGCCTTCTCTATCCTTGTAATACGCAAATGTGACAGGATCTATACTTCCATTGTTATCAAAATCCTTAGCATAAATTTTCACAGGTCTTTCGGCCGTTGGGTGATGGTGATTATTGGCACCAAGATTTCCGACTATAAAATCGGTATCTCCATCCTGATCAAAATCTCCCGAAGTAATCGAATTCCACCAGCCCAAGTGATTTTCTAAACCGGTTTTCTCCAGCTTAGAGAATTTACCACCTTCATTTTTGAAGACCGTGATGGCCATTAATTCGCCCACAACTACCAAATCAATCTGTCCATCAGAATCAATATCTGCCCAAACGGCATCAGTAACCATTCCCACGTTTTTCAATCCCGGTGCAAGTTGTTCCGTTACGTCCTGAAGTTGGCCATTGTTATTTTTCAACAGGAAGCTATTATCCGGCAGAGGATACCTTGCAATTGGAGTGCGACCCCCGACAAACAAATCAGTGAAGCCATCTCCATCAAAATCAGCACCACGGACAGTAGATCCACTCGCTTTGATTCCCGAAAAATTGGTATCAAGTGCAAATTTTCCCTTCCCGTCATTCTTGTAAACCCTATCAACGTATTCAGCCGCATCAGGAGCAAACTCACTACTTCCGCTTACCAGATAAAGGTCCAAATCCTGATCATTGTCCAGGTCTGCAAGCAGGATTCCCATTTCTTCAAAAGCAGCATTTTCTCCAGGCAAAAGCTCAGACTGAGAAAATTTTCCTTCGGAGTTTTGAATGAAAAGCTGAGGAGAATATCCTGAAGAAGATCCCACAATCAAATCCTCAATACCGTCGCCATCGACGTCTCCGACGGCCATACCAGGACCGTATTGACTGAGTTTATGTGGAATTGTTCGCTGCACATTATAGTCAACTTTATCATCCTCAACATGTGTGAAGGATAAGCCCAGCGTATCAGCCACCTCAGAAAAAATTGAAGAAGGCAAACCGAAATCCATAATTGCACGAACTGAATTACCTGGTTTTGCATCAGAATAATTGATCTCAATTACCTGATTGGGGGCAACTTTCTCGACAAGGGAAGCCTTTCCGTCCGGCCAGATTACTTTTATTTCTGCTACTTCGGCCACATCGCCCAAACCGAAATGCATGATTTCTTCAATTGAGGACATGTATCCTCTTACCACTTGTTGCTCTTGGTAAAGGACTTTACCTTCTGTTAATTGCAAAATTACTTTGGCGCCCAAACCCTGTGAATTGAGCTTGGACCCTTTGAGTTTTACTCTCAAATAATTTCGGCCTGCTTCCTCTTTATTAAGTTTATTTTCAAATACAAAAGCAGGATCGTTGATATTATTGACCACATAATCCAGGTCTCCGTCCATATCCAGATCAACAAAAGCAGCTCCATTGGAAAAAGAGGGCTTGTCCAATCCCCAGGTTTTACTCACATCTTCGAAAGTCAAATCACCTCGATTTTTGTAGGCATAATTTGGAATTTTAACGATCGGAATTGAATCCAATAATTGACGAACGCTTGCAATTCCTCCCACATCCGCACGATAATTTGCAAAGTCTTTATCTGTAATGTCCCTTGGAAATCCATTTGTAATCAGCAAATCACGCTGCCCGTCATTATCTACATCTCCGAACAAAGGCGCCCAACTCCAATCTGTCTGATAAACTCCAGAAAGCATACCGACTTCACTGAAAGGAATACCCGCCCCATTATTCATGTGGAGCATATTTCTCACATGCTGGTATTCATAGCCCCATTGTTCATTGCTGATGTAGACTTGATAAGAGTTTTTTCCAATTGTGGTTTTCTTTCTGTAATTGTCCTCTCCAAGCATATCAATGGTAATCAGATCCGGAAGAGCGTCATTATTAAAATCGGCTATGTCTGAACCCATTGAAAATTGACTTTGGTGTCTCAGAATTTCCTTGGATTTATTTGAAAAAGTCCCATCCTGATTATTGATATACAGGATATCATTGGTGACGTAATCGTTGCTGACATGCACATCGGGCCAACCGTCATTATTCAGATCCGAGATTAAAAGGCCGAGACCAAAACCTTCAATGGTTATTCCCGACTCCAGTGTCACATCCGTAAAGGTGTCATTTCCATTGTTTCGATAAAACTTATCATTGTTGATTGCGGATCCATCTGTGATTTTTTCCCGATAATTACTTGGAGTCACTTTGCTTTGCTCATTATTCAAAACATAAAGATCGAGGTCTCCATCCAAATCGTAATCAATGAACGCTGCCCCCATACTATTTCCGGAATCCGCAATTCCATATTCGGCTGCCATTTCTTTAAAGGAGATTATACCATCCGCATTTTTTCCCTGATTGACAAAAAGCAAATTATTTCTTTCTCCCGGGCCTTTTTTCATGGCAGATGCCACATAGATATCCATCCAGCCATCACTGTTAATATCTACCGCGACAGAACCCGTGCACCATCGATTTGCAGCCTCAATCCCGGCTGCTTCCGATATGTCTTCAAATTTAAATTTCCCCTGATTCAGGTATAGTTTATTTGCTACCTGATTTCCTGAAAAGAAAAGATCCGGCAATCCATTTTGGTCAAAATCTGCTACCGCCATTCCTCCTCCATTAAAAATATATTCATCTGTGAGAATATTGAAGGAATCAGATTCTATGATCTCGTTGGTAAAACTAATCCCCGTATCATCGGGAGACTTCAAAACAAATAAAGTGTTTTCCTTTTTACAGGAAGTAAGGGTTAGGAGCAAAACTCCCGGAAGGAGGAGATAATAATTCTTCATAATTCTTGAAATTGGGCAATTACTGGTGCATGAAATTACCATTTTTGAAGCATAAGCTGAAAAAAAGCGTACGATTTACCCAAATAAAAAAAGAGGAGGTCAATGACCTCCTCTTCTATTATAATACTTAGGTTCTAATTAAAAACCTGGGTTCTGAATCAATACGGATGGTCCAACCAAGTCAATTTGATCCTGAGGAATTGGAAGAAGCTTATGCTTTTCAGTGAATTTAGCACCGCCAAAAGCTGCCACCAATATCTTAGCATCATATGCAAGATATGCATCCAATTCAGTTTGAACTGTGTTCCAACGAACCAGATCATAGAACCTAAGTCCTTCCATACCTAGCTCAAGCTTTCTTTCGAAACGAACAGCAGCTCTTGCTACGTTAGCATCAGTCCAAGCGGTCTTGTAAATGTCAACTACATAGTTAGCAGCCATTTGGGTCTTGGCAGGGTCTCTATAAATTTTAGAGTTCGCTGCTCTGGTTCTAACCCGATTCACATAATCTCTTGCTTTTTCCAAGTTACCAGTCTCGATTTCAGCTTCTGCTGCCATCAGCAACACATCCGCGAAACGAATGATCATGAAGTTGATACCAGTGTAACCCGGAGTCCATGAACTGTTGTCCTGGAAAGTACCTTGCTCTGATCTTGCATACACATACTTCTTAGGAGAATAGGGTCC
>VFKK01000284.1 GCA_009885605.1 Cyclobacteriaceae bacterium
CCACTCCTTTTTCTTCAATTGCTTTTTGCAGATTGGAAATAAGCTGGTTTTGCGCTTCTGTACTGATCGAATCACCCCAAATCATCCCTTCCTGAATGATCTGAGATTCTGAAAGCTTTTTTACTTCCATATTTTTATTAACCGCATCAAATACTTCTTTTGAAACTCGCTCCTGAGGGCCACATGATTGAAAGGCTATAATTATTATCAGGAAACCATAAATCCAGTTTTTCATTACTTTCAAGTTAAACATTACATAAATCTACAACTATCAACCCGCATTAAGGATCTTAGGTTTTCTATTTTAGCAATTGGAATTCCGCTGTTCAAAGAGACTTAAGTTTGTCAAGCCGGGAAAACGGTTATTTTTGTTTAGAATCCTGATGAATTAGAATGCAAAAAATTTTAGGTCTGTTTTTTTTGGGAATGCTGGCAGGCACAACAGTGCTTGCCCAAACCTGGACCAGGATGCAAGGCTGGGGGTTAGATTTCGAGTCAGTCACCTGGGTAGATGCAAATCTTGGTTTTGCTGCAGGCGAGAGGCTGATAGTCCGAAGCAAAGACGGAGGTACCTCTTGGGAAGAACTTACTACGGTACCGGCGGAAATTAGGTTTTTTGACGTTGCTTTTCAGGATAAAAATCTCGGAGTTGCCGTCGGTGAAAATGGTGCACTTCTTCGCACCCAAAATGGTGGCGATGTTTGGACCAGTATTTCATCCGGTGTGACAGAAGATTTGTTAAGCATCGCCTTTTTGAAAGAAAATCACTTTGTGGCGGTCGGCGAAAATGGAAAAATTCTTCTTTCTACAAATGGAGGACTCAATTGGGTCCTTGTAAATTCAGGAACTTCCCTCCAGTTGAACGACCTGTTTTTTGCTACCCCAACTACTGGTTTTATTGCTGCGAATGGTGGGAAAATCCTTAAAACCTTGGACGGTGGAAGCTCATGGATCCTTCTCAACTCATCTTCAAATCAAAATCTAAAAGGCCTTGTTTTTTCTTCTGAACTGATCGGATATGCCGCAGGAGATGGAGGATTGATTTCAAAAACCAGTGATGGAGGGCAAAGTTGGGTAACCCTGATAACAGGTGTGACTGTATCTCTCAAGAAAATATCCATCAGCCCACTCGACGTCAAAATTATTGTTGCGGTCGGAGATGAAGCAACAGCAATCAGGTCTGCAAATTCCGGGACGACTTTCGCCACGGCAAATCTTGGAGCCGGAAACCTTAGAAATCTAAAATCAATTTGTTTTAAACCAGCCTCGAATTTAGCTTTTGCAAGTGGTCAGGATGGATATTTAATTTCATCAACAAATTCGGGAACCAGCTGGACACAGAGGCTCTCCGGAATCCGAAATGATTTCACCAGTACAGATTTCAAATCAAATCTTTTTGGATTCATCAGTGGTCAAAGCGGAGCAATGTATGTCACCTCAAATGGTGGAGTAATCCTGACCAGCCGGCCTATTCCAGAACCTATATCAATTGTTTCACTGGATTTTTGGAATACAGGTTTTGGTTATGTTTCCGGGCAAACAGGAAAGATGTTTCGAACTGGCAATACCGGAATAAACTGGGTTCCTGTCCCGGCTCAAACAACTGAGACAATCACCGGATTTTATCTCTTTGCTCCCTCTGTGGCATACATTACGGGAACCAATGGATACATCGCCCGTTCATTCGATTCCGGTGGAACCTGGGATTCAAATATTTCAACCAATACAAAAGAGAATCTAAGGGATGTAACTTATTTTGACTTTGCAATTGGATTTGCAATCGGAGAGAATGGTCAAATCAGCTGGACTTTTGGAGGAAGTGTTTGGGAAAACCTTCCGAAAATAACGAATGAAAACCTGAATGCTCTTGCCAAAACGGACTCGACAACTGCGATCATTGTGGGGAATAAAGGCGTAATTCTCAAGTCTACAGATAAAGCAAAAACCTGGAAAAAAATTCAAATTAACGAAACTGCAAACCTGAATTCAGTTGATTTCTGGGACTCAAAAATCGGTTTTATTGCAGGTGATGGAGGATTAACGTTACAAACAAAAGACGGGGGAGAAACCTGGGTAAAAATCCCAAGCGGTACAACCCGAAATCTTTCAGGTATAAGCGCGGGAACTTCTGTCACAGCTTTTGCAGTAGGAGACGACGGAACAGTACTCAATTATATTTGCATTCCTCCATCGGGGTTAAGCGAAATTACCGGCAGTGGATTAAGTTGTTTCAATTTAGAGACTTACCGAATTAATGATCTGCCACTTCCAGGATCAGAGATCTCCTGGAGAGCTGACGGAGGGGAAATTATCTCAGGACAAGGTTCTCGCGAAATTCAAATTCTTTGGACCAAAGCAGGAAGAAATGGTGTCTATGTAAGCAGACAAAATTTCTGTGGAAATGGGGAGACATCTTTTATTGAAGTGATAGTCGCTGACCTTCCAAAAACCACTCAGGAAATCCTGGGAGAGGGCTCAGCGTGTAAAACTCAATCCTATGTCTATACTTTGCCAAACGTACAGGGAGTTTCTTACAGATGGGAGACTTCCGGGGGAGAAATTTTATCTGGTCAGGACTCACCAAGTGTCACTGTAAAATGGAGTTTGACCGGAGAGCAGCAACTTTTTGCGACGCCTCAGAATAGATGCGGCAAGGCTGAACCAGTAAAAAAGCCTGTCTTTGTATATGCCGCACCTGCTCAACCCGAAGAAATAAAAGGGGAAGCTCAGGTCGGGCTTGGTGAGACGTTTTACAATACCACCGGATTGAATGGTATTAATTACCAATGGAAAATAGATAACCTTGGGGGCAGAATTGTTGAAGGTCAGGGGACGGCTTCTGTAAAAGTAATTTGGCAGCAGGAAGGTAATTTTAATCTCAGCGTTACACCGCTGAATGTTTGTAACGAAGGAGAGCCGAGAATCCTCAAAGTAAATGTAAACGTAATTACCGGCCTACCAGAAAATCCTGAGTTGAAGGAAATGATGATTTATCCAAATCCGGGTTTTGGTGACTTGATTATTGAGTCAGAAATTCTGGGATATTGGAATCAACTCGTTTTAATCAACGCTTTGGGTCAAGAATTCAGAACTGTTGAAATTCAATCCGGTCAACGAGAAATCAACCTTACAAATTTACCAAAGGGCTTGGTGATACTGAAATTTTTCAACACCAGTGGATTTTTATACCGAAAAGTGATCGTAAAGTAAAAATAGACTCTGTCTATTTTTCGTCTCTGATCATCACATACTGGAAAATATCCCCAACAGTGCCTTGCTTTATATATGCTTTTTTCAGAATTGCTTCCGGGATGTAGCCTGCTTTTTCCAGAACATTCATTGACTGACCATTGTAATCATAGACTTGGGCAAAAATTCGGTGGATATCAAATTTCTCAAAAATGTACTTCGTGTAAATTTTTACAGCTTCCGTCGCAATTCCTTTGCCCCAGAATGATTCTGCCACCCAAAACCCCAACTCCATGTTGGTTCTCAACTCATCCTTGCCACGCTCGGAACCGATAGTTCCCGCCAGTTTTCCATCAAATTCGATGGCGAAGTTTTGAGCCGGGTTGAATTTCTGGTTGTGCTCAATCCAATGCCTTGCATCATGAATGGTGTATGGCTGGGGAAAGCTATCCCTCAGATTCATGGCTATTTTTGGGTTGTTGGCAAGGGGATAGAGCTGGTGAAAGTGGCCTTCATGCCAGCTCACCAAACTGATTTCTCTTTCTCCTGCTAGTATCATAATTAGAATGTATTAATTCTTCAAGTTAAGAGTGTATTCTCACAAACAATAAGATTTCAATGAAAATTAAGCAATAGTCTTGCCTAATCTTCTAAGCCTCCAGCCTGCATTTTTTCGAGGTTTTCGGCAAATCTGAGGGCAGAAATAAAGTCTCCGATATTTCCGTCCATCACATCGGGGAGATTGTAAACAGTTTTGTTGATGCGGTGGTCAGTCACTCTCGACTGGGAATAGTTGTAAGTTCTGATTTTATCAGATCGATCGCCGCTCCCTACCATCGACTTTCGTTGAGCCCCCACAGCGTCATTATGCCTGGCAAGTTCAATTTCGTAGAGTCTAGAACGAAGTACCTTGAGGGCTTTTTCAAAGTTTTTGATCTGGGATTTTTCATCTTGACAAGTCACTACTAAACCAGATGGAATATGTGTCAAACGAACAGCCGAATAGGTAGTGTTCACTGATTGTCCTCCCGGACCGGATGAGCAATATGTATCTTTCCGCACATCATTCATGTCGATATTGACTTCGACTTCATCCATTTCGGGCAAAACTGCAACTGTCGCTGCAGAAGTATGAACTCGCCCTTGAGATTCAGTGGCCGGTACCCGCTGAACTCTATGGACACCGGATTCATACTTCATCATCCCGTATACATCTGATCCCGAGATAGTTGCTATAATTTCTTTGTATCCTCCGGCAGATCCAAAAGTCAAATCGAGAACTGTTAATCTCCAACCCTGCATCTCACAAAAACGCTGGTACATTCGGAATAAATCCCCGGCAAAAATAGATGCCTCATCTCCTCCTGTCCCTCCGCGGATTTCCAGAATGCAATCCTTGGAATCATTCGGGTCTTTTGGTATCAGCAACTGCTTCAACTCTTCCTCTAAAACTTCTTTGCGAGCTCTCTGCTCATCCAATTCAGCTTTAGCCATGTCCTTAAACTCAGGATCCTTTTCTTTATCCAAAATCTCCTTAGAGCTTGTGATATTTTGAAGAACCAAATTGTATTCATCATACGCCCGAACAACCTTTTCGAGGTCTTTATACTCTTTGGTCAATTTGGCGTATTTACTCATGTCCGACATGGAATCCGGCATGATGATCAATTGACCTATTTCTTCAAATCGTTCTTTAATCGATTGTAATTTATCGAGCATGTTTTTTCTTTTGCTGCGCAAAAATAAGGATTTTATCCGCAGGTCTGTTGTCGGGATTTAGTCTTGGGCTTCTTCATTTAAAACAAATGAAAATAAACTGCGCCTTTATTTTTTGAAAACGCGCCATCTACCACTTGAAATTTCTGTTTCGCTATTCAGCTTTCAAAGTGAGGAAGAAAATCCCCTATCTGATTGTATTGATCCTGATAAAATCAATGAAAAAACGGCTTGTTATGAAATGTACTCACCCGTCTGTGGATGTGATTGAAAAACATATTCCAACGCTCGTTTTGCTATAAAATCGGGAGTTAATACCTGGGAAATCGGTCCTCCCAAAATTAAAAAGGCTTCATTTAGAAGCCTTTTTAATTATTCTACTGTAACTGATTTCGCCAGGTTCCGAGGTTGATCTACGTTGCAACCTCTCATCACAGCGATGTGATAGGAAAGTAATTGAAGTGGAACCACTGCGACCAAAGGAGTGAAGGCTTCATGTGTTGCCGGAATTTCAATAACGTGATCAGCCAAAGCTTTCACACTTGTATCACCTTCTGTGACTACCGCGATTACTTTACCTTTTCTCGCTTTCACTTCCTGTATATTGCTCAGCAGCTTATCATATGCACTTTGATTCGTAGCTAATACTACAACCGGCATATGTTCATCAATCAGAGCAATAGGACCATGTTTCATCTCGGCAGCCGGATATCCTTCGGCATGGATGTAAGAG
>VFKK01000142.1 GCA_009885605.1 Cyclobacteriaceae bacterium
CGCCATTTTATCACCTCATTTTCACGTTACTGGCAGAATTGCGGATAATCATATAAATCAATAATAAAATTGGCTCTCAAACTCTCCGGAGATCCATTTTATTATCAACCAAGTAAAAAATAATCTAAACTAATACCAGGCTTGCTGCCCTGGTTTCAAATCCAAACAACCTTCGTAAGATCCCGGAATTGGGTCGTATCGAAGAGCTTGGGTTGCTCCCACTTCAGAGGTAAAATATCCCCAAATTGTCAATTGCTTCATCAGCATGAAAAAATGTGCCGGATCATTTTCATCCATTGCGTTTACCTCCTCCTCAAATCCAGTTAAAATCTCAAATCGTTGAGATCCTGATAACTTTAGAAAGGAGTTTTTGAATCCCTGTTCAGCTTTTTCCTCCACCTCATTCAAACCGGATTTAAAAATCTCCTGCTCTCCCTTGGAATAGCAATCCCGTACGATTTTTTGCATGAAGTCCGCGATTTGGGCGACCTTTGCCCCCGGTGACTTAGGTGTTTCCGGCAAGATCGTTTCACCTATTTCATTCAGAAGATTCATTTCCTGCAACGAGAAAAAGGTGATTTCAGAATCTGAGGTACAACCAGCCAAAAACGCCTCTGCCCCAATAAGGCTACCACCAAAAATGGATGCCACCCATTTGATTGCTTCTCTTCTTTCCATGTTAGTTCCTTACAGTGTTTTTAAATCTCATAGTTTTCCTTCCTTGACTTGTGCTGCAGCGAAATTTGCAGCTCTGGCTGTAAGTGCCATGTACAAAATCGAGGGGCTCTGATTTCCGGTACTTGTCATACATGCTCCGTCTGTTACAAATACATTTTTACAGAGGTGGAGCTGGTTGAATTCATTCAAAAGCGAGTTTTCCGGTGATTTACCCATTCTCACTCCTCCCATTTCGTGAATATCCAAACCCGGAGCCTGCTTGTTGTCCCAGGATTCTATATCGATACAACCGAATTTCTGCAGCATGGCTTCTGCTTCCTTTCTGAAATCCTCCACCATTTTATCATCATTTTCTGTGTACCCGACATTTGTTACTAATAAGGGAATCCCCCATTGGTCTTTCTCATTTTCACTCAAGTACACCTGATTGGTTTCCTGAGGAACTGTTTCTCCCTGCATGTACATGTTGATCCGCCAATCTCCGGGTTCGCTCAGGTTATCTTTAAAGTCACCTCCCAGTGTCGGGGTTCCTTCCGGAACGGTACTTGCCCTTTCCCTATAAGAGCTGGTGAAAATGGTGTAACCGCCAAAAAAGTCCATTTCCTGTTTATTCAGATTTCGGAAATTGGCAATGATTGGTTCGGATGGATTTCGTCCTTTGAAGTATTTGCTTTCAAATCCTGGAACTTTTCCATTCGCCCCGGACCGATAAATATGGAAGCAGATGTACTTTCCGAGTAACCCATTATCATTCCCCAATCCATTGGGGAAACGATCCGATTTAGAGTTTAATAGAATTAAGTTGCTGTTTAGCGCGGAAGCATTCAAAAAGATGATTTTTGCGGCGAAGACAATCTCCTCCTTGGTGAGTGCATCGATCACTTTCACTCCCGAAGCTTTGCCTGTGGACTCATCATAAATAATTGAATGAACGACAGAATGGGGTCTAATCGTGAGATTTCCGGTTTTCTCAGCCCAGGGAAGCGTGGATGCGTTGGAAGAAAAATACCCACCAAACGGACAACCTCGCATGCAGAGGTTTCTCGCCTGACATTTCCCACGACCCTGTTGAAGGTGAATCTCTCTCGGTTCCGTGATCTGTGCCCATCTTCCCTGCACCAGATGACGATCTCCAAACTCTTTCCTGAGTGTTTCCTGCATATGTTGCTCCACACAATTTAATTGAAATGGCGGAAGAAAATCACCGTCCGGCATCGCTTCGATCCCGTCTTCATTTCCGCAAACTCCCACGAAATTTTCTACATGGGAATACCAGGGTTCGACATCTTCGTAACCGATAGGCCACTCGATTCCATACCCATTTTTTGCAGGAGATTTGAATTCCGAATCAGACCATCGCTGACAAGCCCTGCCCCAAGTGAGAGATTTGCCCCCAACCTGATAGCCGCGAATCCAATCAAATGGTTTTTCCTGAACATACGGATGATCTTTGTCTTCAATGAAAAAATGAGCTGTATCTGCTCCAAAACCTGCAGCTTTTGAAATAAGCGGATTCTCATCGATAAAACTCTTTGGCATTCTACCCCGATATTCAAAATCCCATGGATTCATCGTTGCAGTTGGGTAATCTTTGAGATGAGTCACATTTCTCCCCCGCTCCAAAACCAGGGTTTTTAATCCTTTTTCGCAGAGTTCTTTTGCAGCCCAACCTCCGGAGATACCGGAACCGATTACGATTGCGTCAAATTGTTCTTCCATTTTTGGGACTATTAATCTCTAATCTCTTAATCTCCTATTCTCCTTTCTTTTAGACTATCGACTTTCAGATATATACTTTTTTAAAAACATTCCCAAACCTATCCTTCGCTTCGACCACAAGATTCTCGTTTGACTTTGGCTGAAAGAAGAACATATGATCATTCAGTTGAGGCTCAACCCATTGCCGTCTTGCCGGCAATTCGGGACCAGTATGAAGCTCGACACTCCAGGGATCCATGGCTAGAATTTTCTCCGGACTTCCTGCCTTTACCCCATTTTCGTACCAGCACAATTCCCAAGCGGGGTCATAATTCCAGCAATTGAGTGATATATGATCCGGATGATCTTTGTGATAGCCTTTGGCATAAACTCTGAATTGCTCCTCTAAAGGAGTTTCTGATCCTTTGTATTTCCATTTCAGTTCGCTTCCTCTTGCTTCGTAAATAGCGTATCCGTTTGGAGTTCCATCATGACAAATTGGTCCTGACCACCACGCACCGCAGACCGTGCCGTGACAGTGCTCATACACATTGCCCGAGATCATATTGTCATTGAAATGAGTGTGGCCGGAAAGCAAATGTGCATTGTATCCTTCCAGCATTCTGTAGAGGTGCTCCCGATTACTGACTGTTCCTCCTAGTGTATCCCGCTCGGGATAACGTTTGACGGCACCGGTGAGGGTTGGGATATGGAGGGAAACCACAACTGTCTTACCCTTTTCCACTAATTTCAAATCCTGCTCCAGCCAGGCTAATTGCTCCTCGCTGATGTATCCGATGTATTTGTTCGTATTCCCTAGGTAAAAGACATCATCCAAAACAACATAGTGTATTTCTCCCCGATTCCAGGAATAATAAGTCGGTCCAAAATGGCCATTAAACGTCTGATTACTCCATGCATCGGATCTCACTCCAAAATCCATGTCATGGTTTCCAATCACCTGGAAAAACGGAATTCCGGTACTTTGAACTCCCTGATTGTATTCTTTGAACAGGGCGAGATCATCAAAAACCAAATCCCCGCAACCAATTCCGAACAAATTCGGATCGCCAATTGATTTGATCGTCTTCTGAACATCCGGAAAAGCAACTGTCAACATCAAATTAGCCTCGTATTCATTTTGAATCTGAGTATCCGAAAGCAACAGGAAATGATGGTTCTCATCACTTTGCGCCGTTCGGGTAAGTTCAAAAGAAATGTTTTGTTCCACTTTGGTTTTATCGATCAACTGGAAAAAATCAGCCGAGCCATTCGCTTGTTTTTTAAACTCAAAACC
>VFKK01000193.1 GCA_009885605.1 Cyclobacteriaceae bacterium
AGTCCTGAGGAAATGAAGAAGCTTTTCTCAGACCTACCCGAAGCAATTGCCTGTACGCAAGAGATTGTTGAAAAGATTGAAGCGTATAAACTAGCCCGCGAGGTCTTGCTTCCAGGTTTTGATATCCCTGAAGAATTCATAAATGCTGAGGATAATATCGATGGTGGTAAGCGTGGTGAAAATGCCTACCTCCGCTTTTTGACCTACGAAGGCGCTAAAAAACGATATCCTGTCATGACTCCGGAGATTCAGGAGCGATTGGATTTTGAGTTGAAGACGATTGAGAATACCGGATATCCGGGTTACTTCCTGATCGTGCAGGATTTTACGAGAGCGGCTCGGGACATGGGTGTCTCGGTAGGTCCGGGCCGTGGGTCCGCAGCGGGTTCGGCTGTTGCATATTGTACTGCAATCACCAATGTAGACCCGATTGCTTATGACCTGCTCTTCGAAAGATTCCTGAATCCGGACCGGGTTTCACTTCCCGATATTGATATTGACTTTGATGACGAAGGCCGTCAAAGTGTGATCGATTACGTGATCAAAAAATACGGTTCCAACCAGGTGGCCCAGATTATTACGTACGGCACCATGGCCGCTAAGTCTGCGATCCGGGATACGGCAAGGGTTCTGAATCTTCCATTGGCAGAAGCCGGAAGATTGGCGAATTTGGTTCCGGACATCAAATTGAAGACACTTTTTGAATTAGCTAAAAACAGACCTGCCCTTCTTGAAAAGCTAAAAGGTCAGGGTGAATTCCTTGCAAATGCGGAAGAATTGATCCGAATAGCCCAAGGCAATGATGAATCTGCCAGAACGGTCAATCAGGCAACTATCCTGGAAGGCTCTGTCCGGAATTTGGGGATTCACGCCTGCGGGGTGATCATCACTCCAAGTGACATCACCAACTTCGTTCCCGTAGCTTTGGCCAAAGATTCAGACATGGTTTGCACCCAGTTTGACAACTCAGTTGTAGAAAGTGCAGGCTTGCTAAAAATGGACTTTTTGGGCTTGAAGACCCTGACTTTGATCAAAGACGCAATCAAAATTGTCAAAGAGCGGCATGGAATAGTGCTTGATGCAGATGAGTTCCCGATCGATGATGTGAAGACTTACGAGCTTTTCCAGAGAGGAGATACGGTAGGTATTTTCCAATATGAATCTGCCGGTATGCAAAAGTATATGCGGGAATTGAAACCAACGGTTTTTGCAGATTTGATCGCCATGAACGCCCTTTATCGCCCGGGACCTTTGGCTTATATTCCATCTTTCATCAAAAGAAAACATGGTCACGAGCCGATCGCATACGATCTGGACGACATGAAAGAATATCTGGAAGAGACCTATGGAATCACGGTCTACCAAGAGCAAGTGATGCTTTTGTCCCAGAAACTTGCTGGTTTTACCAAAGGTGAGGCCGACGTTTTGCGTAAAGCGATGGGTAAAAAGCAAAAGGACGTACTTGATAAGATGAAGCCGAAATTCGTAGAACAAGCTTCTGCTAAAGGTCATGACCCTAAGAGATTGGAGAAAATCTGGACGGATTGGGAGGCTTTTGCATCCTATGCATTCAACAAATCTCACTCGACGTGCTACGCCTGGATTGCGTATCAGACAGCCTATTTGAAAGCCCATTACCCTGCCGAGTACATGGCTTCGGTCTTGAGCAACAACATGAATGACATCACGCAGGTGACGTTTTTTATGGAAGAGTGTAAGCGAATGGGCGTCAAAGTGGCCGGACCTGATGTGAATGAATCCCGAAATAAATTTACGGTAAATGCTGCCGGAGAAATCCGATTTGGAATGGCCGCTATTAAGGGCGCAGGTTCGTCAGCCGTAGACGCAATCATTGAGGAGCGGGAGAAAAATGGACCTTACAAAAACATCTTTGACTTTGCGAAGCGAGTGAGTGCAAAAGCGCTGAACAAGAAAACGATGGAAGCCCTGGCAATGGCAGGAGGCTTTGATGGATTCAAAGAACACCACCGTCGCCAATACTTGGAGGCCCCGGACGGAGACATGAACCTGATAGAGAAAGCGACACGCTATTCTCAAAAAGTACAGCAAGAGGAAGACAGCGCACAGGTAAGTCTTTTTGGAGGTGGTGGCGGTAATATGGATATCCCACTTCCCACTGTACCAGCAATGGAACCCTTTTCACAGCTTCAGCAGCTTAACATCGAGAAAGAAGTCGTGGGGCTTTACATCTCCGGTCACCCGCTTGATCAATACAAACTGGAGATCGAATCTTTTACAAATTGTACACTTCCATCCCTCAGCGACCTGGAAAGCCTTAAAAGCAAAAGTGAAATAAAGCTCGCCGGATCGGTCAGCAGTTTTGCACATCGGACGACCAAAACAGGAAAACCATTTGGGACGCTGACAATGGAAGATTACAACGGGGCATTTACTTTCTTTCTTTTCGGGGAAGATTATGTGAAGTTCAAGCAATATTTCATGACGGGCTGGTACTTGTTCCTCACAGGGGTTGTTTCGCAGAAAAAATGGGCAGACAACGAACTGGAATTTAAAATCAACAGTATCATGCTGCTTAGTGAAGTCAGAGGCAAGATGATCAAAGGTCTACGGGTAAACATTGATCTGGACGATCTCACGTATGACCTGATGGAGAAACTTCAGGCGATCACTGAGAAATACAAAGGAGACGCTAAGTTGTTTTTCGATGTGGTGGATCGAAAGGAAAACATTTCATTGGAGCTCTTCTCCAAAAAATTCTCGATCGATCCCAGTGCAGAGATGATCAAGCAACTGAAGGAAATTCCGGAGGTGATCTATAAAGTGATATAAGTGAGGAATTGATACTGAGGATTTAAAGATCGATCCGGCTTCCGGTCATTCATTTCTACGAGTTCTTTTGAGTAAAAGAATTTCATTATAGCTTTCATCAATATCTCATAGACAATTATTTCCAATGGCTATGAACTTATTAAGTTACAATTCACTTTTGGTCATATATTTGAAAAATCGAATTCATTAAAACTTACAATACAATGGGAAAAGCAATCGAAATCACTGACGCTAATTTTGAAGAAATAATCAAATCCGAACAACTTATCTTGGTGGATTTTTGGGCAGAATGGTGCGGACCTTGTAAAATGATCGGACCAGTAGTGGAAGAATTGGCCGGTGAATATGAAGGAAAAGCCATTATCGGAAAGGTGGACGTAGATTCCAATCCATCCGTAGCTCAAGCTTTCGGCATCAGATCAATCCCAACTCTTTTGTTCTTCAAAGGAGGGCAAGTTGTGGACAAGCAAGTAGGAGCTGTTCCAAAGGCTGTTTTGTCTAAAAAGCTTGACGCTCAGCTTTAATTCTTCAATACAATACCTTTTGAAGCCGCCGGGAATACCTGGCGGCTTTTTTTATTTTTTGTATCCGGATATCTGCACGATGGATAGAAGTTATCGGTTTTAATGATGCGGAAATGTGACTCCCCCTTTCAAAAAGGGGGCAAGGGGGATTTTTTCATCCAAATCCAAACTTTATTCCATTACGTGCAATCAAGCGAAT
>VFKK01000080.1 GCA_009885605.1 Cyclobacteriaceae bacterium
TGATCGAATTTCTGCATTTGACGTAGTTCTCCGCCTGCCGATTCCTTATAAAGGTCAGGTATTAAACCAAATTGCAGCCAAATTTCTGAAAGCCACTTCCGACATCGTTCCCAACTGGGTGACATCAATTCCCGATCCCAATGTCACAATTGGACATCGCTGCGAGCCTTTCAAGGTAGAAATGGTAATCCGCGGGTATATGGCAGGGCATGCTGCAAGAGAATATTCTGTAGGAAAAAGAATGCTGTGCGGCGTTGCTATGCCGGAGGGCATGAAAGAAAATGATGCTTTTCCTGAGCCTATTATCACCCCAACCACCAAAGCCGGTGAGGGACATGACGAGGATATTTCAAAAGAAGAAATTCTTGCTCAGCGAATTGTAAGTGCTGCTGATTACGCAATTCTTGAAAAATACACACGGGCACTTTTCAAAAAAGGCCAGGAAATGGCTGCTGAAATGGGCCTGATCCTGGTGGATACGAAATATGAGTTTGGGAAATTCGGTGACGAAATCCTGCTGATTGACGAAATTCATACGCCGGATTCATCCCGATATTTCTACGCAGAAGGCTACAGCGAGAACCAAAATAAAGGATTGCCTCAGAAGCAACTTTCAAAGGAATTTGTGAGACAATGGCTGATCGCAAATGGTTTTCAGGGAAAGGAAGGACAAAATGTACCGGAAATGACAGATGAAATTGTAGAAAGCATCTCGGATCGCTATATTGAGCTTTTCGAAAAAATCACCGGAGAAAAATTCCAAAAGGCAAATACTGAAGAAATTGAAGCTCGAATTGAAAAAGCAATTCTTGCTTATTTAGGATAAAAAATCAATAAAACCGACTATGAAATACTCAATCGATAAAAAAGAACAATACGTTATTTTCACACCACTTGAAGAGAAATTAGATTCACTTTTAGCTCCTAAATTGAAATCCGAACTATTGACAATCCATGCTGAAGGTTTTGGAAACCTCGTTTTGGATATGGCGCAGGTGAAATACGTGGATTCAAGCGGTCTAAGTGCTCTGCTTGTAGGTGATAGAGAATTCAGCAGAATTGGAGGAATTTTCGTGATTTCCGGAGTTCAGGATCACGTCATGAAGCTTTTGAAAATCTCTATGCTGGACAAAAAGCTAAACCTTGTTGCTACGCTTGAAGAAGCCGGTGAAGCTATTTTCATGCATGCTATAAATGGTGGGGTGGAAGGAGAAAGTGAAGGTTGATTCCCGAGTTTGAAGTAACAATTCTGGGAAACACCTCCTCGATTCCGGTGCATGGCAGAAATCATACCTCCCAGGTGATTCGATATGGCCAGGAGCTTTTGCTCTTGGATTGCGGAGAGGGCACGCAAATTCAACTTAGAAAGTATAAGGTAAGGTCCTCCCGAATCACTCATATTTTTATCAGTCATCTCCACGGAGATCATTATCTGGGTTTAGTTGGCTTGCTGTCCAGTTACAACCTCGCCAAGCGCACAAAGTGTCTTACTGTTTTTGGTCCGCAAGGATTGGATGAAATCATCACAACCAATTTTCGATGGAGCAATACCAAGCTTGGTTACCCATTAACCTTTCTAAAAACTGATCCTGAGGCTTTCAATTTATTGCTGAATTTGCCTGGAATTGATGTTTACAGCTTTCCTATGAAGCATCGGTTGCCCACGACAGGATTTCTGATCAAAGAAAAACCGGGATATCGAAGTTTGATTAAGGAAAAACTCATGGCCACTTCCATTCCACTCGAAGCGATTCAAAGCCTTCGAAAAGGAAAGAATTACAAAGATTCTTCCGGCAAAACTTACTCGGTGGAGGAGTATACCTATCCCTTTCCGCCGATGCGGTCATATGCATTTTGTTCAGACACCATCTATGATCCTGAACTGGCTCGATACATTGAAGGAGTTAATTTGCTTTATCATGAATCAACTTTTATGGATTCTGATGAGAAAAGAGCTGAATTTACTTTTCACAGTACAGGATCTCAGGCAGGGAAAATCGCCCAAATGAGTAAGGTTAAAAAATTGCTGTTGGGACACTTTTCTTCACGCTATGTACATTTGGAGCCGATGCTTGCCGAAGCGCAGGTATTTTTCACGAATACAATTCTCAGTGAAGAAGGACAAACTTATGCTTTAGGATGAATAAAACTCAAAATTCGCGCAAGACAAATCTGTTCATCATCCTGGGAAGCATATTCCTGACCAACGCAATTCTTGCTGAAATCATTGGGGTAAAAATCTTCTCAGCCGAAAAAACCTTTGGATTTGAGCCAGTCAACTGGTCATTTTTTGGAGAGTATATTCTGGATTTCAATCTCACGGCAGGTGCTGTTATTTGGCCGGTTGTATTTATCACAACAGATATTATCAATGAGTATTTCGGTAAAAAAGGTGTGAAAAAAATCAGCTTTCTGACAGCCGGATTGATCACTTATGCATTTTTAGTCATCAGTCTGGTAACTGTTTTGACGCCTGCTGACTTCTGGTTAGAAGTAAATTCTACCACCCCTGAAGGAAGTAGATTTGATATCAGCTATGCATTCAACACTATTTTTCGCCAAGGATTGGGAATAATTATTGGTTCATTGACAGCATTCCTTCTCGGTCAATTGATAGATGTTTTTGTATTTCAAAAGCTCAGATCAGTCACCGGACCTAAAATGATCTGGCTTCGGGCCACAGGTTCAACACTGGTTTCCCAATTTATTGACTCTTTCGTTGTGTTGGGAATTGCTTTCTATGTGTTTGGAAACTGGAGCATCAGTCAGATTGTGGCAGTTGGACTGATCAATTACGTCTATAAATTCACAGTTGCCGTTCTTCTGACTCCTCTTTTATATGTAGCTCATGGTTTAATTGATAACTATTTGGGAAAAGAATTGGCAGAAGAAATGAGTACAGATGCTACCACTGATCGATCTTTCCTGTGATTGGAAGATTTGAAAACTGGAATTGAAAAATTCCACATTTCTAACTCCCCCTGTTCTAATCTTTCATTTACGGGCCCCGACAAATCTCTTTACAATGGAAAATACCGGTCAATTCTATAAATCAATTTTATTTCTTGGAATTCCTTGTTGAATTTTATCAGAACAAAGTTGACTTCCAGAGTTATGAAATCGGGTGAAACCAAATATATTTCGTTTTAAACCCCTCTATTTTTAAGAATATTCTAAAATCATTGAAGCATTGTTTGGATATCAACTTATCTCTACCTACTTTTGCACCCGTCAATAAGACGTAGAACATTTTTCTTGCCGTGAATTTCCTTACTGTCGCTTGTCTGGGATATTCATTGGGAGACATGGCCAGAAAAGTAAGGAAACATCATGGATCAAACACAAAAATTCTCAGACCTGGGGATTTCGGAAGAAATCATTCGGGCAGTGGAAGAGATGGGCTATACCCAACCTTCCCCAATTCAATCACAAGCTATTCCTTTCCTGTTACAAGGTAGAGACGTCATCGGACAGGCTCAAACCGGTACTGGTAAGACCGCAGCTTTCGCCATTCCTATTATTGATCTGGTAGATCCGGATTTCAATAGACCACAAGCGATCATCCTTTGCCCAACTCGCGAACTTGCTGTTCAGGTAGAAGGAGAAATTCAAAAACTAGCCAAGTATCACCGAGCGATAAACTCAGTAGCAATCTACGGTGGTGAATCAATCGACAGACAAATCAGAGTCTTGAAAAAAGGCGTTCAAATTGTCGTAGGTACTCCGGGTCGTGTGCAAGATCACATGAGCAGAGGTACTTTGAAGTTGGACAACGTCGGAATCATCGTTTTGGATGAGGCAGACGAAATGCTTGACATGGGTTTCAGAGACGATATCGAAGCAATTCTTCAGGAGATGCCGGAAGAAAGACAGACTGTCTTTTTCTCTGCCACGATGGCTAAGCCAATCCTGGACTTGACCAGAAAATATCAGAAAAACCCTGAGATTCTGAAAGTTGCTAAAAACGAATTGACTGTTTCAAACATCGAGCAGGTTTACTACGAAGTAAAGCCTTCCTTGAAAATGGAA
>VFKK01000266.1 GCA_009885605.1 Cyclobacteriaceae bacterium
AGCATTTTATTTACTCCGTTGGCAGTGATGGTAGCACCAGACATCCCGTCAACTTCGTGCGGTTTGGAAGAATAATCTTTTCCTTCACCTTTTTTCATTGCCACGGCTACCAGCTCACCTTTTTCGTCGAAGATTGTCTTTCCTACGTAGCGGGCCTGTACCCCTGGTTCTGTAATTCTTGCTCCAAGTCCCGGTGTTTCAGCAGCATGTGCCAATGTAATACCTCCGATCGTATTCATATCAGTATTCAAAGCAACGTAACCCCAGATTGCATCCCAAAGACCCGCACCATAAAGTGGGAAAATATAAGACTTAACCACTGCCGGATTTCCTTCTTCATGATAGATAAAAACAGGATAAAGTCTTTCCTCCGCAGGTTTTTTGTACAGTTTGGCAATTTCAACAGTTTCAGCTGTCACTCCGCCTTCAGTTACTTCCTTGCCATTGATATCAACTACAGATGAAGCAATGTTATTAGAATAGAATGCATTAACCTGTTCAGGTGTCATCGCATCTATTTCCTCAGCGCTGATTACAGCACCCAAAATCTGCTTTTTCTTATCCAAAGCGATGGATTCTGCCTGCCAGGGACCCAGAAATTGCGCGGATCCCGAAAGTAGAAATCCCAGGATTATCGTCAATACTCCTGAGTAGACGATAATATATGTGTTAGACTGTTGCACGTTGTAACCTCCTTGTTTTGTTAGCTTTTATAACATAATAATCAATCAGTGGAGCGAATACGTTCATAAACAGAACCGCCAACATTATCCCTTCCGGATAAGCCGGGTTTGTCACTCGAATAATCACTGTTAGGAAACCAATCAAAATTCCATAAACCCATTTACCAGTTTCCGTTTGAGCCGCAGAAACAGGATCAGTTGCCATGAATACGATACCAAATGCAACACCACCCATTACCAAATGATAGTGAGAAGGCAGAGCCATATATTCATTTACTGCCAATAGATTCATGACCAATCCCATGATGTAAGTTCCTGCAAAACCAGCCACAATGATTTTCCAGCTTCCAACTCCGGTTGCTATTAAAATCGCAGCTCCAATCAGAATCATAAGAGTAGAAGTTTCTCCAATTGAACCTGGGATCCATCCAATAAACATGTTGTAGAAACCGAACAGACCATCTCCCAGTACGGAGTTATGTTTATTCAAAGCATCTACCGCACTTACACCCTGAACACCGGCATCATAGACCACTGAAAGAGCTGTTGCTCCAGAAAATCCATCAACAGGCGCTTTATCTCCAAGGTAAGTCCATACCTGATCTCCTGAAATCTGAGCTGGATAAGCGAAATATAAAAACGCTCTGGCAGTCATTGCTACGTTCAATACGTTCATGCCTGTTCCACCAAATACTTCTTTTGCAATCACTACTGCAAAAACAGTTGCCATAGCAACTTGCCAAAGCGGTGTAGATGCAGGTACCACCAAAGGAATCAGCATACCGGTTACCAGGAAACCTTCATTAATTGGGTGCTTTCTGATTACAGCAAATATACCTTCAACAAGGCCGCCTGCCGCGTATGCAACGATTACGATTGGAAGAACGAGGATTAAACCTGTTGTTAACTTATCTCCAAAATTGTCCCAAATACCAGCGGTCTCTCCTGTCGCCAACATATGCTGGTGACCTGTATTATAGATACCAAAAAGCAAACATGGAATCATAGCGACTACTACCGTGATCATCATTCGCTTCAAGTCTATTGCATCTTTTACTTGCGCGCCTTTAGCTGCTGTAGTGTGCTTTGGGCTAAAAAGGAAAGTTTCCCCTGCCTCAAATGCGTAAAACAGACCTTCCAGTTTCCCTCCTTTTTCAAATAAGGGTCTCTGTTTGTCCAATAAATCTCTTAGAAACTTCATATGGATTAACTGTATTGGATTAATTCTATTCCTTTTCTCACCCACTCTTGCACAGGATGCTTGGACACGTCAACGAATTCACAAAGTGCCAGATCCTCTTCTACTACCTCATAGATTCCAAGCTCTTCCATTTCATCAAAATCTTCAGCCATGATTGCTTTCAGCAAATAGACCGGAAGAATATCCATTGGAGTTACAGCCTCAAATACCCCTGTTTGGACGAATGCTCTTTCTTCTCCCCGACAGTTTGAATCAAGAACGACTTCTTTGTTTGGGGTTAAAAATGAGAATAACCCGAGTGCTCTGTGAAAGCTCAGTTTGGTTGTCGGTTTTGCCCAACCTAAGAACTCAAAATAATCGCCTTCGGGAATTACAGTGATTTGGTTGTGGTAAAAACCAAGTGAATCTTCCATTGCAATTTTTTCTCCTGTTAGGACATTTCCTGATATCACTCGAACATGGCCCGAATTAAGATTTCCTTTTACAAAAGTTGAGACACAAGCTCCAACGTAAGTTTTTACATAAGCAGCTTTGGTCACCTCAGAACCTGTAACTGCAATTATTTTGGATGCATCGTAGATACCTTCCAAGATGAATTTACCTATCTGAACTACACCCGTTGGATTGACTGTCCAAACAATTTCACCCTTGTTGATCGGATCAAGATGGTGAATTTGAACACCCACATTTCCAGCGGGGTGAGGACCTGAGAATTGGTTGGTCTGTGCATTTTTGACACCAGCAAAAACTGCGGGTACTGGCTTAGAGCCATCCACATTAAGGTGGACTTTACCACTGGTCAGCTTTGCCAACGCATCCATTCCTGCTTGGAACGCTCTTTCTTCACCCTGAAGAGTGAAGCCGAAATCCGGAGCAAGAGGATGCGTATCAAAAGCAGAAACGAAAATAGCTTTCGGAGTATCCGCAGGATTAGCTACGATCCCAAAAGGTCTCTGAATGATATTTGGCCACGTACCGCTTGCTGCCAGTTTTGCAGCAAAGGTCACTCTGTCAAGAGTAGCCAAATCAGTTTTGCCGGAAGAAAGATGTGTGATGGTTTTATCAGCCAGGATCTTGATTTCAAGAAGCTTTCTTTTGTCTCCTCTTTTGATTTCAATGATCTCTCCGGAAACCGGAGCGGCGTAGATTACCTGATCTAAGGATTTGTCGATCAGGATAGGAGTACCCGCCTTTACGGTATCTCCTTCATTGACAAGAACTTTGGGACGCTGGAGGCCTACAAAGTCTGTCGGCTTAATTGCGAAGGTCTGGGCCGGGGAGAAATTTGCCAACTCTAGTTTGGCTTTTCCTACCAGTTTGATGTCGAAACCTTTCTTAAGCTTCAATATTTTAGACATATCTGTTTTTGAACTATGGGCTTTTGAAAAACGCCTCAAATCTAATAAATAACCTTTTTAATTAGAGAGTAATCGGGATTTAAAGTTTCAGCTTTTAGGAGAATGGTTTCAAATTCTTTTTATGGGTTCTATTAATTTGAGGCTAACAGGATTTTTTCTTCCAATGACTCTACGTATGACTTCACTTGCTCCATCAGCCACATAGGTGTTGACGTAGCTCCGCAGATTCCAACCTTATCTCCGAAATGAAACCACCCAGGGTCCAACTCTGTTTCGTTTTCCACGAAATAACTTCTTGGGTTTTGGCTAAGGCATACTTGATAGAGCGCTTTCCCATTTGAGCTTTTCTTTCCGGACACGAAAAGAATCACATAATTATCTTCTGCGAATTTCTTCAATTGAGGCTCTCGATTCGATACCTGACGACAGATCGAATCATTTGCATTGTAATCCAACTCTGTCAATTCACCTTTCGCTGTCTTGATTCTCTCTTCGATCTTCTGGGAAATCTCATAGAATCCTTTAGTGCTTTTGGTAGTCTGACTGAATAAAGTGACTGGCCTGTTGAAATCAATCTTATCCAGATCCGATTCCCCCATCACCACAATCGCTTTCTCCAGCGTCTGACCAGTCAATCCGATCACTTCAGCATGACCTTTTTTACCATAAATCACGATTTGACCCTGCTCTTTCTCCATTTTATCAAATGCAGTTTTCACTCTGTGCTGCAGTTTTAGCACCACCGGGCAAGAAGCATCAATCAATTCAATATTATTTTGAATAGCGGTTCGGTACGTTTCGGGGGGCTCACCATGAGCCCTGATCAACACTTTGCAATTCGTTAATTCCTGCAATTGATCTCTGTCGATTACCACAAGCCCTTTTTC
>VFKK01000240.1 GCA_009885605.1 Cyclobacteriaceae bacterium
GAAAAAGGCTCAACCGCTCCAATGGATTGCTGTGAGGATGAAATTTCGACAGCAGACTCCGATGATTTTTTTGGAAAAACTGATTTTCAAGTAAAAATTTCTCCTGAATTCATCCTTGCCTCTGTATTTGTTTTTGGTTTTTCTCCTGTGGAAAACAAGTTGGCTGAACAACCTGAGTTTGAATTTCCGGATAAGCCAATTCCAGATTTAAACATCCTTTATCAGACCTTCCTGATCTAATATTTGATTGAGTATCCTCTGTCTTCAGGGGAAAGGTTTACCCTTTTTATTCAATTCAAATCAAGATGAAATACCTAATATTTATACCAATTTACGCCATTTCAGCAGTTTGTGCTTTCGGTCAGCAAACCGTAACAGGAAAGGTCCAATCCTTAAACAAGGAATTATTAATCGGCGCAACTGTCCAAATTCTCGGTAAAGAACGAGGTGCAGTAACCGACCTAAATGGATCTTTTGAACTGGCAGATGTTATCGCTTCAGATAAATTGATTTTCTCCTATATCGGATTCGCTACAGATACACTTTCTCCGATTTTTGAGCAACCCATGCTGGTGACTTTGGCAGATGGGGATGAAGCCCTACAGGAAGTGACCGTGAGAGGCCGCACCGAATCGGTGGTGGATGAAGCTCCTTTTCTCAATATTCTGATTACCGAGGCGGAACTTCAGAAAGCTGCTTGTTGCAATCTTTCAGAAAGTTTTGCAACCAACGCCTCAGTGGATGTGTCCTATGCGGATGCAGTCACGGGAACAAAAATGATCCAAATGATGGGCCTCGACGGACGCTATGTCTTGATCAGCAGGGAGGGAATTCCTAATATCCGTGGCCTTAATTCCCGATTGGGACTCACGTTCGTACCCGGAACATGGATTCAATCAATTGATGTGGGCAAAGGCGCCGGAAGTGTAATCAACGGCTATGAATCCATGACGGGTCAGATCAATGTGGAACTGATGAAGCCTGCCACGATGGATAAATGGTATCTGAATGCTTACCTAAATTCATTTGGACGATTGGAACTCAATGCAAACCATGCAATACCGATTTCTGAGAAATGGAGCAGCGCGGTACTTTTTCATGTGAGTCAACAAACACTTGAAATGGATCAGAATGACGATGGGTTTATGGATATGCCAAAAACCCGTCAGGTCAATTTCCTGAACAGGTACCAATACACCGGTGACAGGCTGATGGCTCAGATCGGAGTAAATGTATTCTCTTCACAAAGCGCCGGCGGGCAATTGGGTTTTGGCTTCAATGACGATCTCTCCACAAGTGCCAAATACGGGTATGAGTTGGATACCCGCAAAGCAGAGCTTTTTGGAAAAATCGGAATGATCTATCCAAGTAAACCAACTCAAAGTTGGGGCTTCCAATATTCGCTTTCTTACCAGGATTTCAGCGGAGGAGCGGGAAGAAGATTGTATGAGGGAACTGAAAAAACTGCCTACGGTAACTTTATTTACCAGAATATCATCGGAAGCAGCTTCCACCAATACAAGACGGGAGTGAGTTTCTTGTACGATGCATTCGACGAGCGCTTTGACTCCAATAGTCCAAACGGACTCGATTCCACTTTCATCAGAGCTGAGAAAGTACCAGGTGTGTTCTTTGAGTACAACTACATTCCAAATGAAAACATCACAATTGTAGCGGGAGCAAGAACGGATTTTCACAACCTCTTCGGCACCTACTTCACTCCTCGATTGCATGCAAGATGGGCTTTCATTCCCAACTGGACCGTTCGTGGATCCGTGGGAAAAGGCTACCGAACTCCAAATGCACTGATGGAAAACAGCATGGTTTGGGTTTCATCAAGAGAAATCCAATTCAAGGCAGATCTGCAACCTGAAATCAGCTGGAACACTGGATTGAGCTTGGCGGGAAACTTGACAGTGAATAAAAAACCATTGAGTATCGTAGCAGATTATTTCTATACAAGCTTTGTAAATCAGCTCGTATACGATCAGGATGTAAGTTCCGACTTACTTGTGATCAACAATCTGGAAGGAGAATCATTTGCGAAAAGCTTCCAGATCGAGGCTAGTTATCCTTTTTCCGAAAGAGTAAATGTGAAGGCCGCCTACAAGCGATATGACAATCTGATGACAACCAATGGCATCCTTCAGCAAGTCCCTTATCAAAGCCAGGATCGTGTATTCCTGAATACTTCCTACGCAACCAAGTTTGATAAATGGAAAGGGGATATGACGGTGAATTGGTTTGGGCCGATGAGACTTCCTGACACGAGCGACAGCCCGATGGAGTTTCAGTTGAACCCTGAGTCGCCGGATTTCTTCATGGTTAATGCACAGATTTCCAGAGGATTTCGTTGGGGAAGTATCTACCTGGGAGGTGAAAACATCTTAAATTTCAAACAATCAAATCCAATTGTAGATCCTGAGAATCCTTTTGGCTCCAACTTTGACGCTTCTATGACCTGGGGGCCGATTGCCGGAAGGATGATTTACACGGGATTCAGACTAAAAATATAACAAAGAAGAACATGAAAAAGCTACTCTTATCATTATTCGTTTTCTCGTTGGCATTTTCCGCTCAGGCTCAGGTGAAAAATATTGGAATCCAAACTTCTGCAGTCTGCGAAATGTGCAAAGACCGATTAGAGAAGGACCTGACTTTCGAGAAAGGTGTAAAATCTGTCAATCTGGACCTCGAAACCAAAGTCCTGAACATTGCCTACATCGACGGAAAAACCAATCCTGACAAACTTCGAAAGCGCGTCACAATGGTAGGTTACCATGCAGACAGTCTCAAAAGAGATCCGGCAGCCTATGAAAAACTCGATGAGTGTTGCAAAGACGGGGCTCATGTCGATGATAAACCTCATCCAAAGAAAGACGGAGGCAATTGATTTCAATTACTAAAAAACCAATCAGGATTCTTCGAAATAGGGATCCTTTTTTTATGCCTTTGTAACCAATGTCACCGAATCAAAGGTACCAGACACCTTAATTTTAGATTCTAATTTGGATAAATACAACCAAATTCAAAACTCTTCCAAACCAAGTGTTTTGCAAGGAGAGAACCCAAAATAAACCAGCTATGGAATCCTCAAGAAGAAAATTTATTACCCAAATCGGAGCTCTTGGGGCAGGAACGGGATTGGTAAGTTTGTCTCCTGTGATGGCAGAAACCAGAATTGAGCAGAAAAAATCCAAGTCATCCTCGTTTACAGTTACAATTCTCCAGACGACCGACGTCCATTGCCAGATACATGCCCACGATGAATTGTTTTGGGAAAATGACCGAGCGGTTTTCAGAAAAACAGGGGGGTATTCCCATCTGAAAACTTTCCTGGATCGGGAAAGAAGCAAGGCAGAACATAGCTTTCTGATTGACACAGGTGACATGTTTCAGGGTTCGGAACTTTCGGTAAAAACCACCGGAGAAGCAATGGTTCCAATTCTGAATGCACTCGATTACGACCTCTACCTTCCCGGAAACTGGGAAGTGATTTATTACAAAAAAACCATGCAGCACCTTTTGGGCTCTTTAACTGCTCCGAAAGTTTGTGCTAATATGTATCATGATTTGGGTGAAGGAAAAAAGGGTGAGTTGATTTTCCCTCCATATCATATTTGGACAGTAAATGGAGTCAAAATAGCCTTTTTGGGCTACACAGACCATCTGGTCCCTATTCGCCAATCTCCAAACTATAGCAAAGGAATCATCTACACCAAGCCGGAAGAAAACCTGGCTCATTACGTGGATGTCCTTCGGAATCAGGAAAAATGTGCTTTTGTTGCGATAGTTGCTCATTTGGGGCTTTCACAGCAAATCCATCTTGCAAATCTGCCCGAATGCGAAGGAGTTGATTATATCCTCGGCGGAGATACACACGAGCGGGTTAGAAAACCGATTCAGGCAAAGTATGCAAAAGTCGTAGAGCCGGGAGCTTTTGGTTCCTTCGTTGGCAAACTCGAGCTCAAAATTGAAAACGGAAAAGTGGTATCTGATCACTATGATCTCATGGAAGTGGACGCCAAGAAATATCCTGCTTCCCCTGAAATGGAAAAAATCATGGCTCAATACGAAGGCCCTTACCTGGAAGACATCCAAAATGTGGTGGGGTATAGCACCATCCCGCTTTATAGATATTTCGTAATCGAAAACACCATCGACACTTTGATTTTGGACGCCATCAACTGGCAGGTTCCGGACGTAGACATTGTTCTTTCAAATGGATTCAGATTCTGCCCGCCAAGATCTACACCGGATCAGACTGGAAATATCCCGATCACCAACGGTTTCATATTCGATATGCTTCCGGTTGACTCGCAGATTCGAACCGGAAAAGTAACCGGAAAGCAAATTCACGAATGGCTGGAGCGCGAACTGAACAACGTATTTGCCGCCGATGCCTCCAAGAGATTTGGAGGTTGGGTGATCAAATTCAAAGGAATGGAAGTGAAGTTCAATGCTTTTGCAGAAGAAGGCAAGCGAGTTCAGAAAGCCGTAGTGAAAGGTCAGCCACTTGATCCTGAGAAAGTTTATCATATCTGTGCCTGCGAAAGAGACGGCGATCCGGATGATATGCTATGCCGATTCAGAGGAGTAAAGGAAACGGAAAATACACCTTATACACTCCACCAAGCAATGAAAAGTTACCTGGAAACTAATTCACCGGTAACGCCAACACCCCCAAAATCAGCAATTGCATTGGATGCCCCGGCAACTCTATTGACTCAGGTCACAGGAGTAGATTACCAATTCAGATAAAGTCAGTACCCGATAAACGCGAGAAAAGTGTTTAATCCCCCCCGGAAACCGGCCATTTGGCCGGTTTTTTTGTTTCCAATAAAAGCGCATTTTGCAATCAATTCTTATTGAATTTCTCCAAACCCAAAATCACATGCAACTCACCAGAATAGGGCTTGTATTTCTCTTATCATTTTTCATTTTTTCCTGCGAAAGCACATATGATTTCTCAGGATGGGATACTTCGAAAGTTCAGATTGCCCGGGATGAATTCGGAGTTCCACACATATTCGGGGAAAAAGATGCCGATGTGGCCTATGGACTGGCTTGGGCGCATTCGGAAGATGATTTTGGAACCATCCAAAAAACCGTTTTAGCTGGAAAAGCCATGGTCGGAAGAGTTTTTGGACAAGAAGGCGCGGCAGTGGATTTCTTCGTCCACCTGCTTGAGACACGAGAAATCGCAGCTGAAAAATATGAATCGAGTTTCTCCCCCGAGTTCAAAAAAGTACTCGAAGGCTATGCCGCCGGACTCAACGATTATGCGTTGGCACATCCGGAAGAAGTATTGATGGCGGATGCTTTTCCGGTAAACACCCAAGAAATCGCCTCGGCTTATATTTTGTCTTTGGCACAAATGTCCGGCGCAGATCGGGCTGTTCAGCAGATTGTAAGCGGGAAAGTGAATGTGATTTCCGAAGACCAGAATCCCAAAGGATCGAACGCTATTGCCATTCATTCTTCCCGAACTGACTCCGGAGAAAACTTCCTGGCGATCAATTCCCACCAACCTCTTGATGGACCGGTTGCCTGGTACGAGGCACACCTTCATTCCGAAGAAGGATGGAATATCCTGGGCGGGCTTTTCCCGGGAGGAGCGATGATTTTTCACGGAGTAAATGAAAATCTTGGTTGGGCGCATACCGTTAATTTCCCCGATCTGCTGGACATCTACCAATTGGAAATCAATCCTGTTAATGAAGACCAGTACAAAGTTGACGGAGAATGGCTGAAACTTGAAGAGCGCACGGTTTGGCTGAAGGTGAAACTCTGGGATATGATTACGATCCCGATTCCCAAGAAAGTATGGAAAAGTATCTACGGCCCTACGATGGTCACTGATCAGGGAGCATTTTCCATCCGAATGGGGGCTCTTGAGCGGATCTCAGCTCCGGAACAATGGTGGAGAATGAACAAAGCAAAAAATTACTCGGAGTTTAATGAAGCGATGAGCGTGATGCAACTGACGAGTTTCAATACCGTCTATGCCGACCGTCACGACACGATTTTCTACGTAAGTAATGCGCTTTTGCCCAAGCGTGAAGCTGGTTTTGACTATTCCGAAACAGTGCTGGGAAACACCAAAAAGACGCTCTGGACAGATTTTTACACCTTTTCTGAATTACCCCAATATGTAAATCCAAATTCCGGCTATCTCTATAATACCAACCATTCTCCTTTCAAAGGAAGCAGCAAGGAAGACAATCTTAATCCAGACCTATATCCCAAAGAGAACGATTACCAAAACCGGGACAATAATAGATCCTTAAGATTCAGAGAGCTCATGCCTGACACCGGAAGAATTAGCTATGACCAGTTTAAACTGATCAAATACGATGGAAAACTTCCTGACCAACTTGCCTTTCGAACGAATATGGAAGCATTATTCAATCTGAATCCGGAACGCTATCCTGAGATTGCGAAGCAGATCGAAAAGCTGAAATCCTGGGACAAAACCTCCGGAATCGAGAGTGAGGGAGCCGCGATTTTTGCATTCCAGTATTATTATTGGTGGGATGAGTTTTCGAAGACAGATCGGGATTTCAATACCACTTTGACTGAAGAAGAAGCTGTGCAGGGATTGCGTGCTTCGAAATCTCACTTCGAAACCCATTTCGGAAAAGAAATCGTGGCACTCGGGGAATATCAGAAGTTGTTAAGAGGAGAAAAAGTGCTTCCACTGCCCGGAATCGACGATGTGATCACGGCAATGAGGTCACAGGCTTGGGAAAATGGAATCCGAAAAGGGGTTCAGGGAGAGTCTTATATCATGATGGTCAGATTTGGCGAAGGCCTTCCAAAAATCGAAACCATCAATGTCTACGGAGCGAGCAACAATCCTGAAAGCCCGCATTACGATGATCAGATGGAGCTTTTTCTGCAGCAGAAATTGAAACCGATGACGTTGGATAAAGCTGAAGTTTTGAAAAATGCGAAGCGGGTTTACAGTCCGGGGAGTTGATTTTAAATTAGCATAGTGGCAAGACTTTAATTAAATTTAATTCTATGAAAATCACGCTCGACATCCCTTCCGAAAAGGTTTCTTTCTTTCTGGAATTAATAGAAAACCTGAATTTCTCAACCGTTGATATAGAAAATCAATCCATCCCTGAATGGCAAATAAATGAAGCCAAAAAAAGGATTTATGACATAAATAATGGTGAGATGAAAGTTGAAATTTGGGAAGATGTTAAAGATGAAATCTTCAAGAAGAAATGAGCTTTAAAATCTCTATTTCGGAAGCTGCCAAATCCGAATTAAGAGAAGCTTTTCTATGGTATGAAGATCAATTGGAAAATTTGGGAGATAAATTTCAAAAAGAAATACTTTCAGGTATTGAATCTATAAAATCAAACCCCAACAAATTATAAATCCGCTACGAAATCGTTCGAGTGTATTTTTTAAGAAAATTTCCATTTGGAATTCATTATTCCTTTTCAGAAAATTCAATCATAATTATAGGCATTTTCCATACTTCACAAAACCCTGAAAAATGGAGAAAATCCAGAATATGAAAGTTGAAAGTGAGCATTGGAGCAAACCGATTTCAAAAAATACTGTTTATACCAATTTTTGAATATCCTAAATTCCCATTCCTCCTGATTTCTCGGTAGTTTAGCTCTTAGAATTAACGCTTTCTAATTCGCCCAACCCGGCCCTTTGATTCTTACTCCATGCTGACAATAACACCCGCTTTACGCAAGAGTCCAATCCTGATTTTGGCTTTGGCAATGTTCCAGATCTCTTGTGCAACCAGCCAGGCGACTTTCCGGATATTCGACAAACCCATCACCTGGAATGCGGAAAGGGAGGAACTTTCTCTCAAATACCTGAAAGAAAGACACGGCCTTGAGAAAGAAACCGCAAGTATAGATCCTCAGATGGTAGTGGTTCACTGGACTGCGATCAATTCGATTGAAGTTACTTTTGATGTTTTCAACCCGTCTACACTCGGAGGCAGAGAAGATCTGACAGGAGCGAGCAATCTGAATGTCTCAAGTCAGTTCCTGATCGATCGGGATGGTACAATTTTCCGACTTTTACCCGATACCACATTTGCTCGGCACGTTATTGGCTTGAATTATCTTGCGATAGGAATTGAGAATGTCGGAGGATCAGATTCACCTTTGACCAAAGAGCAACTCAAAGCAAACGAAAAACTCATTCGCTATCTCAAAAGAAAGTATCCAATTGAGTACGTGATCGGGCATCATGAGTACCAAAACTTCCAGACAACTGACCTTTGGAAAGAAACTGATCCCGATTATCGAACTGTAAAATCTGATCCCGGAGATGCATTTATGCAAAAGCTCCGAAAAAATCTGACTGACCTGAACCTGAAACCAGTTCCAAAACTTTGAATTGCCAATTGACTACCTATGTCATCCTTCACTAAATACCTTTTCCTTTTTCTGATTTCCGGCTTGTTGCTGGGAGCTTGTAAAACTCAAGAACCTTCCGGAAACAGCTCAAAAACCACCCCTCCGGCAACTTCAAAACCTGCCCCAAACACCTCAAACCTTCCTGTCAAAACCATTCCATTAGCTTCTGTATCCTTAAAACCGTTGAGCTATCAGCTACCTGAAATGCCAAGGGAATTTCGTGCAGTCTGGATCGCAACCGTTGCAAATATTGATTGGCCAGTATCTCCGACCGATCCTTATGAGAAGCAAAAGCGTGATTTTATCGCTTTGCTTGACCATTACAAAGGACTCAATTTCAACGCAGTCATCGTTCAGGTTCGCACGGCGGGCGATGCTTTTTACCCGAGTAATTTTGCCCCCTGGTCCAAATACCTGACAGGAAAAGAAGGGAAAGCGCCTGATACAAATGAGAATCCGCTTACCTGGATGATCCAGGAATCACATGCCCGAGGCCTTGAATTTCATGCCTGGCTGAATCCATATCGGGCGACTTTTGACATGAAAACTGAGTTGCTCAGTCCAAATCATGACTTCAATCAGCACCGCGACTGGATGCTGAAATACGGAACAAAGTATTATTACAATCCCGGACTTCCACAGGTAAAAGCTCATCTGACTGCTGTGATAAAGGAAATTGTAGATAATTACGACATCGATGCGGTCCACTTTGACGATTACTTTTATCCCTACAGAATAGCTAAAGAGACTTTCCCGGATAAAAAAACATACGATCTATACAAAAAGCCGGGCCAAACTCAGGATGACTGGAGAAGGCAAAATGTAAATGATCTCATCCAATCCGTACATGCGACAATCAAGGCATCCAAGCCTTGGGTGCAATTCGGAATTTCTCCTTTTGGCGTTTGGAGAAACCAAGCCATGGATCCGAAGGGTTCCCCTACCCGAGCAGGACAAACCAACTACGATGATCTTTTCGCCGACCCGATGACCTGGATGAAAAATGGGTGGATCGATTACCTCATTCCGCAGGTGTACTGGAGTATGGAGCATCCTTTGGCTTCTTATCGAAAGCTGAACGACTGGTGGTCAAACAATAGCCACGGCACCAATATCTATGTGGGGAATGGCCCTTATAAAATCCGGGAAGATTCGGATGCAGCGTGGAAAATCCCTTCCGAACTCAATACCCAAATCAATTATACCAGAACGCTCCCCTCAATTCAGGGAAATGCCTTTTTCTCAGCCAAATCTCTCTTTACCAAGAATCAGGATGTAGCTTCACTTCTGAAAAAAGAACTTTACAACAAGCCCACCTTACCTCCGGCTTTCGAACCTAAATCTCCATCGATTATCGATATTCCGGTCGTTTTCAGCGTTGAAACCACTACGGCTCTTACCAAAATCAGTCTTGAAAAGCCTCTTGATCCCGCCATCCGATACGGAATGGTGCAAGGTGCAAATGAGCTCAATCTCCTTCATGACGCAGTAATCCATCCGGTTTGGGTAGGAGGAAGTCGGGCAAGATCTCTGGAAGTAACCAGTCTGAATACCGAATATCTTGCCATTCGCTGGATCGATCACTTTGGAAGAATCGTCCAGACTCAGGTGTACCAAATCCCAAAATCTGCCCGTCCATGA
>VFKK01000181.1 GCA_009885605.1 Cyclobacteriaceae bacterium
GCTAAGAGGGGATGAAATGACAGTTGGTCGCCTTGACTCACGGTACAAAGGAATGAATATTGATCCGATGTCAATGAATTCGTTCACGGATCCTCAGAGTGATGCGATTTCACCGGCTTACACGATGGGATTTCTTGATTATTATCATGGAGCGTTGGGCGTGAGCAAGGATTTGCATTATGCCACTTCTGCCTATTCCAAGGAAGGTTTCAAATGGGATTGGAAGCATCAGGGAAATAACTTCTGGGGAGCAGATGCCGCCGTGACCACTGTGCCTGATATGGAAGATGCTCTCAGCAAGGATCCGAATGTGAAGATTCTGATTATGAACGGATATTATGATTTGGCTACTGTTTTTCACGGAGTGGAGCATTCCATTTCTCATATCGATTTGCCTAAATCCGCTACCGATCGGATCATTATGACTTACTACGAAGCAGGTCATATGATGTACACACATTTGCCTTCGGCAAAGCTTTTCCGTGAGGATTTGAAGAAATTTATTCAGGATACAACAAGAAAATAAGATGAAAAAAACCGGCATTCACTCAAAAAATGAGTATACCCCATTGTTGAAAAAAACCCTGATTGGATGCTGGGCATTTTTTATTTTTTCCTGTGCTGAAGCTCAAAAGCCTGCCACGCCTATTCCTGCAAACTTGTATTTTCCTCCAATCGAATCTTCCGATTGGGAAGCAACTTTACCGAAAAGTTTGGGTTGGAATGAAGCTGAATTAGCAAAGCTATTGGAGTGGCTTCCCACTCAAAATACCAGGGCTTTTATCATTTTGAAAGATGGCAAAATCGTCGTGGAAGAATATTGGGGAAATAGGTTGACCGGACTGGGAACCATGGACCAAAACTCGTTTTGGTATTGGGCTTCGGCAGGCAAAACCCTCACGGCAGCATTGATTGGAATCGCTCAGGAAGAAAAACTACTGAACATCAATGACCGGACAGATAAGTACCTGGGTTCGGGATGGACTTCATTGACCTCAGGACAGGAGCGAGATATCAAACTGATTCATCAATTGACGATGACCACAGGATTGGATGATCGGGTGGAAAATCTGGATGATACCTCTTCCGGCTCGCTAAAGTACATGGCTAAACCAGGATCGCGCTGGAGCTATCATAATGCTGCCTACACGCTTTTGGAGAATGTCGTTATGAAGGCTTCGGGTAAAAGCTATCAGGCATATTTCGAAGAGAAGATTGGGAAAAAGATCGGAATGAAAGGGCTTTGGCAGCAGACCGGCTTGAATAATGTCTATTACAGCGATGCCAGATCTTTTGCTAGATTTGGATTGCTACTTTTGGCAAATGGAAATTGGCGAGGTGCAAAAGTCTGGTCGGGGAATTATTTTACTTCCCTTTCCAACTCCTCTCAAAAGCTAAATCTTAGCTACGGGTATCTGACCTGGCTGAACGGAAAAAGTTCCTACATGGTACCCGGCCCTCAGACGGTTTTTCCTGGAATGTTAATACCTCAGGCTCCGGCTGATATGTATCAGGCTATGGGAAAGAATGGACAATTTTTGATGGTGATTCCTTCCCAAAATATGGTGATTATCAGGATGGGAGGATCGGGGGATAATTCTCTGGTCCCATTTTTATTGATTCGGGATATTTGGGACAGGTTGAATCCCGTGCTTCCAAAAAATTAATTGACTGGAAATAAGTCTTAGGGGAATTGAATTTCCGAAAAGTGGAATAAAGCGTCTTAATATTTTTCGAGTTGCGAATAAATTTTATCCAGGGTCAGAGGCTTTTCTAAAAAGCCTGAGACGATTTGATATTCTTTCGCTTTTTGGCGATCCTGATAATCTATTGAGCTTGATAAGATTACAATTTTGTCTTGACGGTGGGGAAAAACCTCGCTGTACTTTTCTAAAAACTCCCAACCATTTAATACCGGCATATTGATGTCGAGAAATATAAGAATTTGGTTTTCAGAGGGCAGAGTTTCAATTTGAACCAATGCTTCTTCTCCCTCCAAAAATTCTATTATTTGGTTCGTAATACCCACTTTTCCAAGCAGCCTTTTATTGATTAGGTTGTTGATGGGATCGTCGTCCACTAAAAAAATAGCATCAAACTGAATCATTTAATTTTATAATCTATCAAAATCCGGTGTTAAGTAGGGCAAAATACAATTTATTCCCATTCCGAGAAAAAAGTTTGGGTTCCTTTTAATCAATTGTTTTATTATGACTCTTTATCAGATAAATAAAAAAGGAGACCGTAAGGTCTCCTTTTAATTATTGAAGGTTTTGAATTACATCATTCCACCCATTCCTCCGCCACCCATTGGAGGCATAGCATGTCCGTCTTCTTTGACGTCTGCTACAACACACTCAGTGGTAAGAAGAAGTGCTGCAATTGATGCTGCATTTTCCAAAGCCAAACGAGTCACTTTTGTTGGGTCAATAACGCCTGCTTTGAATAGATCTTCGTAAACATCTGTTCTTGCATTGAAACCGAAATTGCCTTTGTGCTCTTTAATTTTATTGATCACCACGGATGGCTCACCACCAGCATTGGAAACAATTGTTCTCAAAGGAGATTCGATAGCCTGTCTGATGATGTTGATACCAGTATCTTCATCTTCATTCAATCCTTTAAGTTTGTCAAGGACTTCGCCAGCTCTGATCAGAGCAACACCACCACCAACTACCACACCTTCTTGTACGGCAGCTCTTGTTGCGTGAAGCGCATCATCAACTCTGTCTTTCTTTTCTTTCATTTCTACTTCAGTAGCAGCACCGATATAAAGGATAGCTACACCACCAGAAAGCTTAGCAAGTCTTTCCTGAAGTTTTTCTCTGTCGTAGTCAGAAGTAGTTTTTTCAATTTGAGCTTTGATCTCATTGATTCTGCCTTTGATAGTAGAAGAATCACCAGCTCCGTTTACCAAAGTAGTGTTGTCTTTGTCTATGCTGATTTTCTCAGCACGGCCAAGCATATCAGGAGTAGCATTTTCCAATTTGAAACCTCTCTCCTCAGAAATAACGGTTCCTCCTGTCAATACAGCGATGTCTTCCAACATTGCTTTTCTTCTGTCACCGAATCCTGGAGCTTTCACAGCAGCTACTTTCAAAGCGCCTCTGATTTTGTTTACTACCAAAGTTGCAAGGGCTTCTCCATCTACATCTTCAGAGATGATCAACAAAGGCTTACCTGACTGAGCGATAGGCTCAAGTATTGGAAGCAATTCCTTCATTGAAGAAATCTTCTTGTCGTAAATCAGGATATATGGATTATCCAATTCAACTTCCATTTTCTCCGTGTTGGTCACGAAGTATGGAGAAAGATAACCTCTGTCAAACTGCATACCTTCTACAGTCTTCACGTCAGTTTCTGTTCCTTTTGCTTCCTCAACTGTGATCACCCCATCTTTACCCACTTTGTCCATTGCGTCAGAAATCATCTTACCGATTTCTTCGTCATTGTTTGCAGATACAGTAGCTACTTGAGCGATTTCTTTTGAAGTAGAGATTTCTTTAGAGTTTGCCTTCAACTGAGCCACAACAGCAGCTACAGCTTTATCAATTCCTCTTTTAAGATCCATTGGGTTTGCACCCGCAGCTACGTTTTTGATACCAACGCTGAAAATTGACTGAGCCAAAACGGTTGCAGTTGTAGTTCCGTCACCTGCATTATCGGCAGTTTTAGAAGCTACTTCTTTTACCAACTGCGCCCCCATGTTTTCGATAGGCTCTGACAATTCGATCTCTTTTGCCACTGAAACCCCATCTTTGGTAATCATTGGAGCTCCGAATTTCTTGTCTATGATAACGTTACGTCCTTTTGGACCCAAAGTCACTTTTACTGCATCAGCCAAGGCGTCTACACCTTTTTTGAGTCTGTCTCTTGCGTCTGTATTGAAAAATAATTGCTTAGCCATTATTGGTTTTTGTTAAGTTATTGGTTGATTGATTAAAGGATGGCGAAGATGTCCGACTCTCTCATAATGAGATAGTCACCACCGTCAACGGTCAGTTCGGTTCCGGAATATTTTCCGTACAAAACAGTGTCTCCAACTTTTACAGTCAAGGGTTCATCTTTCTTGCCAGCACCTACTGCGATTACTGTTCCTCTTTGAGGCTTCTCTTTAGCGGAGTCCGGAATGTAAAGTCCCGAAGACGTTTTTTCTTCAGCTGCAGCTGGTTGTACCAATACCCGATCTGCGAGAGGCTTGATGTTCACTTTTGACATAATATGAATTTGTTTAAGGTTAGATTAAAACGTATTACCCCTCACGCACTTCCTGTGCCAAGGAGCGATTTGTCTCAAAGGCTGACAAATCGGCTGTAAAAATCAAAAATCTCCATCGGTTTTCAGAATTTTTTTGACAAATGGTCCTGTCAAATTTTCTCAGTCAAAGGTGAAAAATGTCAGATTTTAGTAATTTATGGTAAACCTTTAAACACCTATATGAAATCACTTCCCAAAAACTGGATCACAGAAGGTCTGATTGATTTTGAATACAAGAAGTACCAGTTACTTTCCTATCTGCAGGAAACCGACAAGCAGTTTAAAGCTGTCAAACTTTATCCCGTTCTGGGTGAATTGATAGAGCACCATCGCCTTCTTGATGAATTGAGATCCGGGAAAACTGAATTGCGAAATCTTTTTCCGAAGGCACTCAACGGAATAGATTTGGAAAATATTCAGCTGCACTACAAGCCTCAGATTCAGGATGATGAGGTAATGAAAGAAATTACTTTGATTACGGAATATGCACTTCCAAAATTATCAGGACAAATAGACGAGGGGAAAGCGATCTACAATTATGTGGAGGAGCAGGTAGAATTTGAGCCGGTAGGAATTCAGCCGCTTTACAACAAGGAGGGCTTTATTCTGCTTTCCACAGAATTATCAAGAGATATTCATGCGTTTCGATACAAGTCTAATTTGCTTCAGATGGCAGGAGAAAGATTTCGAAGTATCACTATGTGGTTGGTTGGAATTTATCAAAGGACGATTGTAAATACTATGGAAAAAATCAAAATGCAGCTGATTCGTGATATCAAAGAATTGCCAAATCCGGCTACTTGGCGATTGCACAGTCACCAGGATTTTCCGATTGAAGAGACCTTACTACCGATCAGTAAGAGGCTACTTCTCCGGTCAGTTTCTGAATGAGTCGTCAATTCATAGGCATAAAAAAAGTCTGCTCATTGAGCAGACTTTCCTCTTATAGGTTTTTGAGAAGGATTTTAATTTCCTCCTGAAGTAGTGTCTTCTGTAGTGGTTTCCTCAGTAGCTGCCGGAAGCACACTTTCTGTTTCTCCAAAAGCAGGAGCTACAACTTGTTGCTTGGCACTTTCAATGTTTGGGGAAGTGAATTGGTTTGACTGATCTTCGTTGATGAAGGCTGAGGAAGCTAATGCTAAAACAAGAATTGAGACCGCCAAGATCCAGGTTGCTTTTTCAAGAACGTTTCCGGTACGTGTTACACCCATGATTTGAGTTGCGTTGCCTCCAAAAGCTGCACCAACACCGCCTTTTGAGTTTTGACCCAGAATTACCAATATCAGTAATACTGCAAGAATTAGGATAATGGTGATGAATAAAGTAAACATATCAGTGAGTGTTAATCTTTCAGTTTTTCAATTAAGTCCGCAAAGTAAGCCCTTTTATCCGGAAACTTCAAACTCAATTTCTCATAAATTTCTTCGGCCATTTTCTTTTTGCCTTGATTTACGAGAAGTTTTGCAAAGGATTCGGTGAGTAAATTATCGTGAAACTTGGTACTCGAAGCCGCAAGATTTTCAGTGTTTTGATTTGCCTCAATTTCTTTGATGGTTGCCAGCTTGATGTCTTTTTTGCTGAATGCCTTGATCAAATCTATCTGCTCCTGCATTTTGCTATCAACGATCACTTTCTTTTCCTTCCTTTTGATCGTTTCAATTAAGTCGTCAGCGGGAAGTTTTCTTCGCTTTGCTTTTGCTTTTTGAGGATCTGCTTCGGCTTTAGGGTCGATATCTTCAGGCTTTTGACCTTTCATATCCTCACCAAGTTTTTTCAACGATTGGGTGAGAAGTGATGCGTCCGGTTTATCATTTCGTTCCTCTGGAAGCAGATCGACTTCCTCATTGGGTTTCTTTTCAGATTCTGCCTTTAAGCCGGCTGTGTCAGAATTCTCAATCAGATTTTTTAGCCAAATTCGATCCGGGCTATTAATGGCAGCTTGGCCCAAACTCGGTGATTTTTTATCTGGGTCCTTCAAGAAGTCATGGCGGGCAGTAAGAACGAACGGAATCTGAAAATAGGGGAAGTTTTCCTGCACCTTCTTGACCTGGAGGATTTCGCCTTTCTCCAAAGAATTTTTTCGGGATATAATATCTAAAAACTGGGCTGCGTTCACTTCGGTGCTTTTGTGTTGAATATAGGGAATTTACCAGTTGGCAACTGTTGCAGTAAAGATATCCTGAAGGATATTTTTGAAAATTTCCTCAACTAGTTGATTTTCCACATCAAGGAGGGTAGTAGTTCTCGGATCATAATCCTGAAAGAATGAAAAGGTTTGTTTCAGATTTTCCTCTTCATTGTTCATGTTGATGTATTCCACTTCCACTCGAATTGTCAAACGCATCTGACCGGCTCGATCAGGGAGATTCGGGTCACCGCTGGAAACTGCCGCTATTGGAGTTAGAGTGTATCCGTTGATTGCTCCCATGAATTGCAAGTCTCCGTTGTTTCTAACTAGTTCAAGCTGAGTATTTCTTTGGTAATATTCTTTGAGCGCTTCTGTAAATCTCTGCTCCATGTTGGCAGGACCTCCGCCGGAATCATTGAAGAAGTTTTCCACGGAAAATGTTTTGGTCAGCTCATAGTTGATATTAGTTCCGGTGAAACTGTATTTCACTGAGCAGCTTTGGAATAGCAGAAATACCAAACCAAGTAAAACCAACCGGGATTTATTGATCAATTTCATATTCTTTGATCTTACGGTAAAGAGTTCTTTCGGATATCCCAAGGTCACTTGCGGCGTATTTTCTTTTATTGTTATGTTTTCTCAAAGCCTTCAGGATCAATTCTTTTTCTTTTTTCTCCAAAGACAGTGAGTTATCATCCTCCTCATGGATGATGTCTTCGATCGCATCTTCTTCGTAATCTTCCTCGTTCATTTTGTTGGATTTTTGAGAGTCCAACACAAATGGAACTTGATAGTTTTGAGAGGTTTCTACCGGGTCTTTCGGGTTAAATGGACTTTCCAAATCCTCAAACAAGCCCTGATGCTTTTGAATTATGCTTTGGTTTATTCCTCCGCTTTGATAGGATTCCAGAACGAGTTTTTTCAAATCATTCATATCTTTTTTCATATCGAAAAGGACTTTATACAGTAAATCCCTCTCAGAGAAATCGGAAGAATCCGATCCTGAGCCCATTCCGGAAATTGCCATAGGTAGACGGGAGTTATCCGCCGGGAGGTATTTGGCTAGAGTTTGAGCATTTACCTCACGCTCTTCTTCGAGAAGGGAGATTTGCTCGGCAAGATTTTTTAGCTGTCGAATGTTACCCGGGAAAGGATATCGCATCAGCAAAACCTGAGCATCCGAGTCCAGGGTAATCGGGCGAACTTTATATTTCTCTGAAAAGTCTGATGTGAATTTTCGGAACAAAAGCACCACATCTTCTCCTCGCTCTCTCAATGGCGGTACGTAGATCGGGACGGTATTCAGACGGTAATATAAATCTTCCCTAAACTTCCCCTTTTCTACCGCTTTGAGCAGATTGACATTGGTAGCTGTGATGACCCTAACATTGGTTTTGAGAACTTTAGAGGAGCCCACTTTGATGAACTCTCCATTTTCTAAAACCCGGAGAAGTCTGGCTTGGGTACCCAAAGGCATTTCACCGATTTCGTCGAGAAAAATGGATCCGCCGTCAGTCACTTCAAAATAGCCTTTCCTTGCTTCATGAGCTCCGGTAAAAGAGCCTTTTTCGTGGCCAAAAAGCTCAGAATCTATCGTTCCTTCGGGAATAGCTCCGCAGTTTATTGCAATAAATTTGCCATGCTTTCGCAAGCTGAGCGAGTGGATGATTTTGGAGAAAGACTCCTTACCACTTCCGCTTTCACCTGTAATCAAGACAGTCATATCAGTTGGTGCGGCTTGCATTGCTATTTGGATGGCGGTATTTAGCAAAGGGCTATTTCCGATTATTCCGAATCGCTGTTTTATTGTGTGTATTTCCGCAGGTGTGATCATAGCACGTTTGGGTTTAATTCGATCACTTCTCCAAAAAGAGTGGCTGGTGTGCAGTCCGTTATACGCACTTTTACGTAGTCACCCGACTGATAATTTCCCTTTGGAATAATCACCACTTTGTTTGCCGAGTTTTTAGCTTTAAGATCCTTATCAGATTTTTTAGACGAACCTTCGATCAGAATTATCTGCTCCTGGCCGACGTCCAGTTTATTTCTTTCCAGGGATAGTTGACTTTGCTTGGTGATGATTTCAGCGAGTCTTCTCTTTTTTACTTCCAGTGGAATATCATCCGCATATTTTTTGGCTGCCAATGTTCCTGGACGCTCGGAATAAAAAAACATGTAGGAAAAATCAAACTTGACAAGGTCCATCAAGCTAAGCGTGTCCTGATGTTCTTCCTCTGTTTCGCTGCAGAATCCTGTAATCATATCGGAGGAAATCCCGCATTCTTCACCAAGTATTTCTCTGATTTTGGACACCCGCTCCAGATACCAATCCCGGTCGTAGGTTCTGTTCATCAGTTCAAGCACTCTGGAGTTTCCGCTTTGAACAGGTAAGTGAATATACTTGCAGATGTTGTCGTACTTTTTTATGGTGTAAAGTACCTCGTCAGTGATATCCTTAGGATGAGAAGTAGAGAATCTGACTCTCAACTTGGGATCGACCAAAGCGACCATTTCCAGAAGCAAATCGAAAGTAACCACTTCGCTCACTTCTTCGCCTTTCTTATTGAGGCGCTGTTTATTGTTTTCTTCGGGAGACCATTTGTAGCTATCGACATTTTGCCCAAGAAGTGTGACTTCACGATAGCCTTTTGCAAAAAGATCTTCAGCTTCTTTCACAATTGAGAAAGGATCGCGGCTTCTTTCCCGACCTCTGGTGAAAGGAACCACGCAGAAGGAACACATATTGTCGCAACCACGCATGATCGAGATGTATGCCGTTACTCCATTGGAATTTAATCTTACTGGAGCGATATCTGCGTAGGTTTCTTCCCTTGAAAGGAAAGTATTGATGCCTTTAATGCCGTCTTCAGCCGCTAAAATAAGATTTGGTAAATCACGATAGGCATCGGGTCCCACGACTACATCCACCAGCTTTTCTTCCTCTAAAAGTTTTTCCTTAAGGCGTTCCGCCATGCAGCCCAGCACACCGATAGTCAGGTCTGGGTTTCTTCTTTTTGCTCTACCAAAATCGGTCAATCTCTTTCGAACAGTCTGTTCTGCTTTCTCCCGAATCGAGC
>VFKK01000008.1 GCA_009885605.1 Cyclobacteriaceae bacterium
CAGCTTTTCCTCTTTTACTTCAGGTTTTGAGGAGTCGCAGGCTTGAAATAAAAGTGTAATCATTAAAACTGCGAGGAATGTCTTTTTCATGTAAATCAAGAGTTTGTTGATGGGAACTAAGATAATTTAAAAAGGAAAACCTTTTTGAATTTTGATTAACACATAAAATATTCAAATGAAAAGATAACTTTTGTGACTGAGATGCAGGATTATGGTTAAGATTTTCCAGCTAAGAAAGGGTTCATATTAATTATTTTAATTTTGAACAAAAATGATCGTTATGCGTGTTTACAGACAAGTCACCCATTCAGCACCAGCTTTATCATGAAAATAGGAATTGTTTGCTACCCGACTTTTGGGGGAAGTGGGGTAGTGGCTACAGAACTTGGAAAAGGTCTTGCCAAAATTGGTCATGAGGTTCACTTCATTACCTACCGACAGCCCACCAGATTGGATTTTTTCAGCGAAAACCTTTACTACCATGAGGTAGACATCAAAAGTTATCCCTTATTCGATTTCCCTCCTTATGAACTTGCCCTTGCAAGCAAAATGGTAAGTGTGGTTAAATACGAAAAGCTTGACCTTCTACATGTTCATTATGCCATTCCGCATGCATCAGCTGCGTATATGGCCAAACAGATTCTGAAAGAGCAGGGAATTCATATTCCGGTTGTGACAACTTTGCATGGAACAGACATTACTCTTGTGGGTAAGGATCCAAGTTATGAGCCTGTAGTGACATTCAGTATCAACCAATCCGATGGAGTGACGGCTGTTTCCGAAGATCTGAAAAGAGAGACATACGAGTATTTTGACATCAAGAGAGATATTGAAGTGATCTATAATTTTATTGATTTGGATCGATTCAAAAGACAAAAGAAGGAACATTTCAAATTGGCGATTTGCCCGAACGGCGAAAAGCTGATGGTTCATACTTCCAATTTCCGTAAAGTCAAGCGGGTTGAAGATGTGATTCGGGTGTTTTTCGAAGTGAGAAAGGAAATTCCTGCCAAGTTACTTTTAGTGGGGGATGGTCCTGAGCGGGATAAAATGGAAAGGCTTTGCAGGGAATTGGGCACATGCGATGATATTCGGTTTTTAGGAAAACTGGAGTATGTTGAGGAAGTTCTCTCAGTTGCTGATTTGTTTGTAATGCCTTCTGAGAAGGAAAGTTTTGGATTGGCTGCACTTGAAGCGATGGCTTGCGAGGTTCCGATTTTGACATCTGATGCAGGTGGAATTCCTGAATTGAATGTGACTGGAATCACAGGATTTGTTTGCAAGGTTGGCGACATTGCCGATATGAAGGAAAAAGCACTTTACATTCTGGATGATGCTAACCTGCCGACTTTCAAAGCAAATGCATTGGCAAGAGCCAAGGAATTTGATATTACGGAGATATTGCCGCTTTATGTTGATTATTACAAGAAAACAATAGAAGTATCCTTGGCTAAAATTTAAATTTTGATGTATTCAAATGGCTTTTTTACCGTTTAAATAGGGAAATGAATTACATTTGACGTATTAATACAAGAGCAAGTTTGCTCATATTTTTAACTATTATAATTAGAATGCCTATGAAAAAGATAGGAAGATTAGAAAGGCCGGACAATAATGGGACTGTTATTATGTTCGATAATCCGTTTATGGAACGGATTTCAAGAACTCATATTTCGATTCCCATTACCATGTTTTTGGTGTTTGCGGGGATCTCGCTTTATTACGCTTGGACGGATACAAATATATCTCTTGGAATAGGCCTACTGGTTATGTTCGCCGGATATATTTTTTTCACTTTTATGGAATACATGATGCACAAGCATTTCTTTCACATGGAGCCTGACACGCCGATCAAGGACAAGCTTCAGTATAGCGTTCATGGTGTTCATCATGATTATCCAAAAGACAAAGACAGATTGGCAATGCCTCCGCCTGTGAGTGCAGCTTATGCTGCTATTTCCTATTTGTTGTTCAACCTGATTTTGGGTGATTTTTCATATTATTTTCTCCC
>VFKK01000144.1 GCA_009885605.1 Cyclobacteriaceae bacterium
CAGCGCCAGCGCCCGGCGTTGGCTCACCACCTGGTGCCGCCGGCTCGCCCGTCGCATTTGGCGGCGGGTGCGCCCACTGCCAGAGAAGTCGAGATTGCAGAATTGATCGTGTCCATGGTGCCATCTGTGGAGAAAGTCAGAATGGTCAATTCCGGTACAGAAGCGACCATGTCTGCGATTCGTGTGGCCCGAGGCTACACCGGCCGGGACAAATTCATCAAGATGGAAGGTCACTACCATGGACATGGCGATTCATTTTTGATCGCTGCGGGATCAGGCGCGATGACGATGGGAAATCCTGATTCGCCGGGAGTAACCAAAGGAACTGCGAAAGACACACTTTTGGCACCATTTAATGATCTGGAAGCAATCAAAACATTGGTTGAAGCGAATAAGGGAGAAATTGCTGCTTTGATTCTGGAACCCGTTCCGGGAAATATGGGGCTCTGCCTTCCAAATCCCGGCTATTTGCAGGGACTGAGAGATATCTGTACTCAGGAAGGAATCATCCTGATTTTTGACGAAGTGATGACTGGTTTCCGTCTGGCCAAAGGCGGAGCTCAGGAACTTTACGGAGTGACTCCTGATATGACCACACTTGGGAAAATTATCGGTGGAGGAATGCCTGTTGGGGCTTATGGAGGAAAAAAGGAAATCATGGAATTTGTATCTCCTGCGGGTCCTGTCTATCAGGCGGGCACACTTTCAGGAAATCCAATTGCAATGGCGGCAGGATTATCCATGCTTCATTACCTGAACTCTCATCCGGAAATTTACTCCCGATTGAATGAAATCGGAATGCAGGTTGCAGCAGGATTGTCTTCGATCAACCAAAGCTTGGGACATGATCTCACAATCAATCAGTTGGGAAGTATGTATTCCTTGTTTTTTACTGAAGATTCCGTGCTCGATTTTGAGACTGCGAAAAAATCTGACACGGTCCTATTCGGGAAATATTTCCAGGCAATGCTTCATAGAGGGATTTACCTGGCGCCTTCCCAATTCGAGAGTTTGTTCTTATCAACAGCTCTCACCGATGATTTGATTGGAAAAATCCTTCAGGCTCACGAGGATAGCATGAAAGAGATTTTGAAATAATTGGAAACCTACTTTGGAAGGTTTTTTTATAAGGTAATCAAAGAGTAATAAAGCTCCAAGACAATAGCGGCGGATAGGATAGTGAGGTAGACCATTCCTAGAATTAAGAATTTCACTAAAGTCTTGAACCATCCCTGCCCCGAAATTTTCTTAATTGAAAAATAGGCGTAAGTACTCACCAGCATGAAACAAAGAAATCCTGCGAACCCAAAGCTCCACCCAACTTTTGACATCCAAAGAATCCCAATTCCATAAATGAAATAGGCGAAGGAATGCAAATGAAGGCCGTGTATCAGGTGTTCGATGTAAAAAAAATTATTTCTCAGATATAGAATCCAAAGCAGGAATGCAAAAAATGGAAGTAGAAAAAACATCATTATAGGAAGGTTTTTGATTGCTCCGCTGATGAAAATATTGGAATTGGCGATGAAGTCCCGCTGCTGCCTGATGTCCAGGGAAGACTTAAACCCAGTTGCTTTGATTGCTGAATCAAATTCAGTATCGTTTACCTCCAGATCAATAGCCATCAGACGAAGATTTCTCCAGGTTTTCTTCGCTTTTTCTCTGCTTTTAACAGCGATTTGCAATAGGCTGGTTGAGTCTCTTTTTGTACTCTTCAAAATGTTGAGTTTTGGTGAACCCTTCCTAAACTCTTTGTTTTCAAGAGAGTCCAGACTCGCCAGGATTTCTTCCCGTTGCTCTGGATTGGTATTTGAATCAAAAAACTCTTTACTAATATTTCCGGAGATTATTCTATCCACGATGTCATTCGGAATAACCACAGCGATTGCGAAAAAGTAAAACAAGGAAGCAATCAGATAAAGCCGGATAGGATTGATGTATTTTTTCCTTTTCCCTTCATTGAATTCAATGGTCAGTTTACCGGGAGAAAACAGGAAGGCTGGGATCGTGCGGAAGAAGACCGTCTCAAAATTGAAAAGACTGGAGATAAAATCTTCGATGAAGGCAAAAATCGAGATCTTCTGATCTTTATTTTCCTGACCACAAACCGGACAAAAATTTTCTCCATTTAAAAGTTTTTGCCCACAATTCAGGCAATGATCGAGTTTCTCAGATTGTTCCAAAGGGTAAAATTTTCAGAAAATTAACCCGTAGGTGCTGAAAATAAAAATGGGTTCCGCTGCCATCCCTTATTTTAGCATAAAATAAAAAAGCAATGGTACTTAAAGTTTACGGAATTAAGAATTGCAATACGATGGCTAAAGCTTTCGGGTTTCTTCAGGAAAAAAGAATAGCGTTCGAATTCATCGATTACAAAAAGCAAAAGCCTTCTGAGGCGCTTCTGAAGGATTTTTTGACTAAAACCAGTTTGCAAGCACTGGTGAATAAGCAAGGAACTACCTATCGAAAAATGACTGACGAGCAAAAGTCTGATCTTGAAAAGGTGGAAACCGCTCTCCCGATTTTGACAGAAAACTCCAGTATGATCAAGCGACCGG
>VFKK01000203.1 GCA_009885605.1 Cyclobacteriaceae bacterium
CTGAAGTTCAAAAGCAGCAACTGTGGTCAGTCGACCGTGGTCTGTGGACGATTATCCGCCATTTTCTCACCTCATTTTCACCTTACTGGCAGAATTGCGGATAATCATAAAAATTAATATCCTGATTCAAAGTAATGAATTCACTCGGGCCTTTTCTGCTTTGATAAGGGTAGAGAAATTCCAATGTTAATTTCTACAGTTTTCTGCTTTGTCTCGACTAGCCAAATAAACTAGGCAGGAAGTTCAATTCTGGTTGCTGTCGTCAGTTGACCTTCATCTCCACCACCGGCGGACAAGCGTGTACGATTCTCCGCTGCTCAAATCCCATTTTTGACTTATTGGTGGTGTACCAGATAATCAAATCAATTTATCCAAAATCTCGTCATCTACCATATTTGGAAGCGGGATTTTTAAATCCGGTCTTCGCTCCATTTCACGTTGAATAGCTTCCAGAGAACCCGAATTTCGGGCCCAGGCTCGACGAGCGATTCCATTGTTGACGTCGTAGAAAAGCATCGATTTCAGCTTTCGTTCAGCCTCTGCCGTACCGTCGAGCAGCATTCCAAATCCACCATTGATCACTTCTCCCCAGCCTACGCCTCCGCCGTTGTGGATTGAAACCCAGGTGGCGCCTCGGAAACTATCGCCTATCACATTATGAATCGCCATGTCAGCGGTGAACTTGCTGCCATCGTAGATATTGCTTGTCTCTCGGTAAGGAGAATCAGTCCCGCTTACATCGTGATGGTCTCGGCCTATTACAATCGGAGCAGAGATTTCCTCAGAATTGATCGCATCGTTGAAGGCCTGTGCAATTTTGGCTCGGCCTTCAGCGTCTGCGTAAAGTATTCTCGCCTGTGAACCCACCACCAGTTTATTCTTTTCCGCTTCTTGGATCCAAGTGATGTTGTCTTGCATTTGTTGCTGAATAGAAGAAGGAGCATTTTGCATAATTTCTTTTAAAACCTGAGCAGCTATCAGGTCGGACTTTCGCAGATCTTCGGCTTTTCCCGAAGTGCAAACCCATCTAAACGGACCAAAACCATAATCAAAGCACATCGGTCCCAAAATATCCTGAACGTAGGAGGGATACTTGAAATCAATGCCATTTTCGGCCATCACATCGGCACCGGCTCGGGAAGCTTCCAGTAAAAAGGCATTCCCATAATCGAAAAAGTAGGTTCCTCTGGCAGCATGCCGATTGATAGAATCAGCCTGACGGCGAAGGGATTCCTGAACTTTCGCTTTGAAACCTTCGGGATTTTCAGCCATCATTTGATTAGATTCTTCGAAACGCAATCCTGCAGGATAA
>VFKK01000209.1 GCA_009885605.1 Cyclobacteriaceae bacterium
AAAGCAGCGGATAATCCTCAACAGACGACGTTCGACAGTTCACAGCACGTACATTTGGACTTCAATCCTTGTTTTATTTGGTTAGTGGTAAGAAAGCGTACATACATAATTTTTAAAATTCTTAACACCATTAAATTTTCAAAAAAGTCCATCAAAACGACACCTAAGGTTAAAATCAGCACTTTCTGTGTTTTCCAGATTTTATAGAGCAAACCTGAAAACAGAAGCCCGTAGATAATCATGTAAGGTAAATCTAAAGCCCAAAGTCCAAATCGGTAAATTTCCCTGGATTCAAAATCAAGCAATCCAATTGCTTCATAAGCCTCCTGAACCGAATAGGCAAACTTTAAATCCAACACCTTATCAGCTTGCAGTAGGCTGGACAACAGGAAATTGAAGAGTAAAAGAAGACATGTGAGAATAGCCAGATTTAACCAGCTATTCATCGATTTGAAAAATTTTAACATAGAAAAAGTAGTTTCAAAAACTATTAAAGAATAAAGACGAATGTAAAGAAATCTACGCTTTCAAAAGTCAAAATGTTAGGCACAAAACCAAAAAAAATTACTTTTTAAACCAATCCGAATACATCGGATAATTTCTCGCTGTCCGGTCAATCACTTCTTCCATTTCCGGACTTATTTCTTTGACCCTTTTTGCAGGCATTCCTGCATAAATTGAGTTCGCTTCAACGATGGTGTTAGACAGAACAACCGCACCCGCTGCTATGACTGCACCTGAATTCACAACAGCCCCATCCATCACAATAGCTCCCATTCCGATAAGAACTCTGTCATGAATAGTGCATCCATGAACTACTGCATTATGGGCAATGGAAACTTTATTTCCGATATAAGTCCCTGCTTTTTGATAAGTGCAATGAATCACCACCCCATCCTGAATATTGGAGTTGTCTCCGATTCGAATCTCGTTCACATCACCTCTGACCACTGCATTAAACCATACCGTGCAGTTTTTTCCCATCACCACATCCCCAACAACTGTTGCATTTGGCGCCAGCCAGCAATTCTCTCCAAATTCAGGCGACTTGCCTTTTACTTCCATTAACAAAGCCATAGGGTTATTTTTTTTTAGTACGGGTTTACAAATAAATAGACTTCCAATATTTTTTTCTTTCAGTCCCTGAACTTTTTTAAAGGGTTTGAGTTTCTATGTATATACATTTAATTCAAACCAATTAAAACACAATGAAACTTATCAAACAAACCGGACTATTCTTAGCTGCAGCGATGATTATGTTCTCTTGCAGCAAGCCTTCTGACACAGTAGAAACTTCGGAAGCACAGGAAGCAGCAGAGGGTACGGGATCAACCTTAAACTTGGATGTAGCTACTTCCACTGTAGCATGGACAGGCTATAAGCCAACAGGAAAGCATTTTGGCAAAATTCCGGCAACAGCAGGAATTTTAGTAGTTGAAGGAGATGCAATTACAGGAGGAACTTTCACGTTTGATATTACTGGTCTTAAGATCGAAGATATGGAAGAAAGCAATGAGAATTATGGTAAACTTTGGGGTCACCTTCAGTCGCCTGATTTCTTCGATGCAGCTAACCACCCACAAGCAACTTTTGAAATCACTGCTGTTGAACCATTTACTGCCGGCGAAATGATTGCTGATAAACAGGAGTTTGCTTCTGCAAATACACCTGCTGTTGACAGTTCAATTGCTCCGGCTAATCCAACACATTGGATTAGCGGCAACCTGACCATGAGAGGAACTACCAAAAACATCAAATTCCCTGCTGCAGTAGCTGTTGAAAATGGTGCAGTTTCTGCAAAAGCAGGTTTCAACATTGACAGAACTGCCTGGGGACTTGCCTACGGTGACGAAGCAACAGCTGCAGATAAGGCAAAAGATCAATTCATATACAACACCGTTTCTTTGGTTTTGGACGTGAAAGCTGCTCAGTAAGATAAACCAACACAATCATAAAGAGGAATTCTCACGAATTCCTCTTTTTTTTGCTTTACAAAATGGCATCGCTCCCTTTTTCATACCCGCTTCCCGGTCCTTATTGGGTTCAAAAACTCACCTATTGGGCAACCAGAGAATTTTCCTATTTGGCTTATTTCAATGGAAATGAGTATGCTTATCCCCAAGGTAATTTTGGAAACTGCTTTTTCGCAGGCAACAAATCAATCGAACTAAATGAGTTTTGGGATTCCACCCCAGGAATTTTTAGGGTGGGAATTATTGGATATGACTTTAAAAATCAGCTCGAGAATCTTCAAAGTTCAAATCCCTCCTTTTTGAATTTGCCTGAGACCTGCTTCTTTCTACCGGAGCTTTTGATCCAAATCGAAAAGGAACAGGTTTTTAGTAAGACCGAATTGCCTTTGGAGTTTTGGAAAACTATTGAGCGTATTGAAATTCCTAAATCACCAAATCTTGGATGTCAATGGACTCCCCAGATTTCAAAGGGAAAATACATTGAGTCTGTCAAAACTATCCAAAGCCAGATTGTTGAAGGGGAAACTTATGAAATGAATTTCTGCCAGGCTTTCTCAGGTGAGTTTGAAATCTGGGATCCTGTCGCTGCTTATTTCAAATTAAATCAAGTTTCGCCAATGCCATTTTCTGCCCTTTTCAAAGCCAAGGAAAAATGGATCGTCTCTGCTTCTCCGGAGCGATTTCTCAAAAAAACCGGAAACCAATTAATTGCTCAACCAATCAAAGGCACAATCCGAAGAGGAATTTCTGCGGAAGAAGATTTAGAAAACAGGAATAAACTGGCGAACAGCGAAAAGGAAAAGGCAGAAAATCTGATGATCACGGACCTTATGCGAAATGATCTTTCTAAGGTATCGAAAACAGGAACGGTGAAGGTGGACGAGCTTTTTGGTATCTATCCGTTGCCAAGAGTCTTTCAGATGATCAGCACAATCAGTTCCGAATTAAAACCCGAGGTCGCCTTTGAGGAAATTATTCAGGCAAGTTTCCCGATGGGAAGCATGACCGGAGCACCAAAAATTCGGACAATGGAATTAATAGATGAGCTGGAATCCTTCAAAAGAGACTGGTTTTCAGGCGCTTTAGGCTGGATCGATGAAAAAGGAGATTTTGACTTTTCGGTGGTAATCCGAAGTATAATTGCAGATTTGGAAGCTAAAAAACTCTACTTTGGAGTTGGCAGTGCTGTCACATTTGATGCAGATCCTGAGCAGGAATTTGAAGAGTGCAAGCTAAAAGCCCAAGCTATTGTAGAAGTTCTCCGTGGAGCATGAAACGCAAATACCAGAGTTAACGATCCGCAAAATAATCCATGTGGACATGGATGCTTTTTACGCTTCGGTGGAGCAGCTCGATCATCCTGAATGGAGAGGCAAACCACTGGTTGTCGGTGGAAATGAAGCAAGAGGTGTTGTAGCGGCAGCAAGTTATGAGGCCAGGAAATTCGGAATCTTTTCAGCGATGCCATCCGTTCTGGCAGCAAGAAAATGTCCCGAGCTCATTTTTGCAAAGCCAAGATTTGACCGGTACAAAGAGATTTCAATGCAAATCCGGGAAATTTTCCTTGAATACACCGACCTCGTGGAGCCACTTTCTTTGGATGAAGCATTTCTGGATGTCACAGAAAACAAAGTTGGTCTTAAGTCTGCGATTCTGATCGCTAAGCAAATCCGAGCAAAAATCAAGGAACGAACCGGCCTCAATGCATCAGCCGGAGTCAGCTACAATAAATTTCTGGCAAAAATCGCCTCAGATCTCAACAAACCTAACGGGCAGGCCGTGATTCTCCCAGAGGAAGCAGAGGCATTTTTAGAAAAGTTACCCATCGGTAAATTCTTCGGCATCGGCAAAGTCACGGCAGAAAAAATGCAAAACCTCGGAATTCACAACGGGAAAGACCTCAAGGATTATTCACTTCAGTTTCTCACCAAAAAATTCGGAAAATCCGGCCATCGCTATTTCAATATTGTGCGAGGAATTCATCTTTCAGAAGTTCAACCTCATCGGATCCGTAAGTCTCTGAGTGCTGAGAATACGTTTGAAACGGATCTGATTCAGCCGGATGATTTGAAAAATGCACTGAAATCTGTGAAAGATGAACTCATCCGCAGAGTGGAAAAAAGCGGAATCAAAGGCAGAACGGTTACTCTAAAAATGAAGTTTTCAGATTTTACCCAGCAGACTCGAAGCAAAACTGTTGAACACTTTCCTGAACCAGATGCCATTTGGGAACTGGCTCAGGAATTACTCAATCAGGAGGAAATCCCAAAACCAGTCCGGCTTTTAGGATTGGGATTATCAAATCTGAACATCACAGAAGATGTCCAGTATTTTGGAGAGCAACTTCAGATTCCCTTCGCCGGCTAACAAAAAAAGCCACCTCAATCGAGATGGCTTTCCTACACTAGATTCCAGGTTCGTTTAACGAAGAGCATTCATATTTTCCATGACCGCATCCACATTTACGCCTAGTCCCGCAGCTACTCTACGACCAAAATCCTCGTCCATTCGGAACCAATGACAAAGCTGACGGTTCACAATAAGATCTCTTTTTGGACCGGAGATTCCGCTCATCGCTCCTATCACATTGCTGATTGTATTGTCTTGCTCTTCTTTAGTCATTACTTCTCTGAAAAGTGCTCTTGGCTGTGAGTAATGATCATTTCCCCCGATTTTTGAATTTCTGTCATACCAGTCAGCAATGGTACTTTCCAATTGCTCAGAAGGCTCTCTGTACGACTCATCTATTTTAATTTCATCGAAGCTGTTTGGAAAATAGTTTGGCAATCTCCCTCCATTTCCATCCACTCTCATTTGCCCATCTCTTTGGTAATTATTCACTGCGAAAGGACATCTGTTTACTGGGATTTGCTCATAATTTCCGCCTAATCTGTATCGATGCGCATCCGGATAAGAAAGCAAACGACCCTGAAGCATTTTATCAGGGCTATATCCGATTCCGTCCACCACATGAGCAGGAGCAAAAGCAGATTGCTCAATTTCCGCAAAATAATTATCCGGATTCTGGTTCAGTTCAAGGGTTCCCACATCGATCAATGGAAAATCGCTGTGTGGCCAAACCTTGGTCAGGTCAAATGGATTGAAGGTTACCGTTCTGGCTTCTGCTTCAGTCATTACCTGAATTTTCATATTCCACTTAGGGAAATCTCCGCTTTCAATCGCTTCCAGGAGATCTCTTTGAGAGAAATCCATGTCTTTCGATTTCATCGCGGCAGCTTCAGAGTCGGTGAAATTCTTGATCCCCTGTGCTGTTTTGAAATGAAATTTCACGAAAAACTTTTCGTTTTTGGCGTTGATCAAAGAGAAGGTATGGGAACCAAAGCCATGCATGTGACGATAACCAACGGGAGTTCCTCGATCACTCATCAGGATTAGAACCTGGTGCAAAGACTCCGGATTCAAGGACCAAAAATCCCACATCATGGTCGGAGATTTAAGGTTGGTGTAGGGATCTCTTTTCTGAGTATGGATAAAGTCTCCAAATTTTTTGGGATCCTTGACAAAAAATACTGGGGTGTTGTTTCCAACCAAATCCCAGTTACCGTCTTCCGTGTAAAATTTTATAGCAAATCCTCTTGGATCCCTCTCGGTATCTGCCGAACCTCTTTCACCACCTACTGTAGAGAATCTCAACAGCACTTTCGTCTTTTTTCCTAGCTTATTGAAAACTTTAGCTTTTGAATACTGAGTGATATCGTTTGTAATTGTAAACGTCCCAAAAGCACCGGAACCTTTCGCGTGTACCACTCTTTCAGGGATTCTCTCTCTGTTGAAGTGGGCCATTTTCTCATGAAGAATGTAATCTTCCAACAAAACTGGACCTCTTGGACCCACCGTTTTGGTGTTTTCATTCTCCACATAAATTCTACCGGAAGCGGTTGTTAATTTGTTATGGGCTTGCTCAGACATATTAAAAGATTTAATTCTGGAATAAAGATCCTAAAGTAATCATAATAGAATCGTTGAAGAACTTGATTACTTATTTGAACTCAGAGAAATAATTATTGAAAAGAAGGCGCCAATAAACTGCTCTTACCCGTTGATGAACAAATCGGGAAATAAAAGACGAATGCTCACTGCCATTTTGTCTGTATTTTTGTAATTTCGCATCCCGAAAGAAGGATTTTACATGAACAATTTAATAAAAGATATTGACTTCATCTCAGCCGAAGAGGCTCAGGTTTGTGACTTCAAGACCACTGAGGATGAAAATACTGGAAAATCAAAAAAGCTTTACATAGAGAGTTATGGCTGTGCTATGAATTTCTCAGACTCAGAAATCGTAGCCTCGATCATGAAGGAAAATGGTTTTGATACTACTTCCAATTTTGAGGAAGCGGATGTCATTTTCCTCAATACCTGCTCGATTCGGGAGAAAGCAGAACAGACTGTTCGAAAGAGATTGACCGATTTTGGTAGAGCAAAAAGAAGAAACCCAGACCTGACTATCGGTGTGCTGGGCTGCATGGC